>LR778134.1:1200000-1500000 GCA_902809935.1 Ruminococcaceae bacterium BL-4
CAAATTTAGCAATTAACAGACTTGAAGATGCAATCCGCAGTGCAGCAATCGGTCGGTCAAAAGAAGATGCTCTGCTATCAATTGCCTCAGCATATCGTAAATTTGCAAAAGAAAATCCGGAACTTTATAAAGCAATTTTAAGATTTCCTCATTATAACGACAGCGATATTCAGGAGGCGGGGCATTCCGTTGTTCGTATTTTGTATCAAGTGATGGAACCATATCATTATAGCAAGGAAGATACCATTCATTTTGTTCGTGGATTCCGCAGCGCACTTCATGGCTTTATTTCGCTGGAAGAGGCCGGATTTTTTCAAAGTGATGAGGCTAATGTGGATAAAAGCTATAAACAGCTTGTTTTATGTCTAATATCCGCTTTAAGCGAAGGAGATGCTTAGAATGTTTCAATATATTGCATTACCCGTTGTAGGATTTGTGGTTGGGCTACTGATTATTTCGCTTGGTGGAGGTGGAGGAGCTGTTTATGTAGGAATATTAACGGTTTTCTTTAATATTCCGCCTGCCATTGCGGCATCTACTTCACTTGCCACCACGATTCCTACGACAGCAGTAGGAACGTTCAGCCATTGGAAAGCTGGAAATGTAAACTGGCACTTTGGAGTTACAATGTTAATTGGCGGCGTGGTTGGGTCTATTGTAGGTTCCCTATGTTCAGGATTTTTGCAGCAGAACCTGTATAATAAATTGACCGGAATTATTCTGCTGTTACTGGCAGTACAAATGCTTGTCTCATATATAAAGAATAAGCGAAAAAAAGAAGATGGGCAGGACGTCAGTCAACTCCATAAGAAATCCAACACTATAAAAGCCGTTTGTTTTGGTCTGCTTGGTGGAATTATGTCTGGGCTTGTTGGTCTTAGCGGAGGTGGCCCTATTATCGCAGGACTTATGCTTCTTGGATGTCAGGCCCTTGAAACCGTAGGGACTTCAGTGCTCGTGCTGTTTGGCATAGCAGTTACTGGTTTTATCACGCATCTTGGAATAGGAAGTATCGATTGGCAACTCGTAGGATTGTTGACGATTGGTACAATTTGTGGTGCTTTTGTTGGCCCTCTTCTTCTCAAGAAGATAGACAAGAAAAAGTTAGAGAAAATTCTTCAGCCCGTGCTTTTTATGATGATCGTTGTAATGGGTGGAATAGAAATATTTAAATAGTGCTGTGAATTTGATCTTTTGTAATGCGCTTGTATTGATGGAGAAACAGAATAGGAATGAATGTAAGAACATCTTTTAACTTAACAGACTGAACTTTTCCTGCCATAACAACGGTTCGTTTCTGCTGAGAAGACTGTTTGTTCTACAGACTTGTCTCCTTTTTTAATCTGTATAATGCCCATGAAAAGCTGATCAGGCACAGAACGGCGAGTAAAAGAATGGCTAAGATTACATCATGGATAACGATATTTCCCTGTAAGATCAAATCCCGTAAAACATTGATTACATGAGTAAAGGGGTTTAGGTTGACTGCAATTTTAAGTCCCCCGGATAGTTGATCTTCCGGAAATAACGCTGTGCTGAGAAAAAAGATCGGCAAGACAATCGCATTCATTACGGTCTCGTAAAGGACTTCATTGGGAAGGCAAAGACTGATTGCGTAGGTTAATCCTGCCATAAAGAAAGACGTCAGAAAGACAAGCAAAATAATGATAAGCAGTCCTGAAAATCCCGAAGCAATTTTTACCGAGAAAAATAGGCTTACAGCGCACATAATGACGACTTCAAGAAAGGTACATAATACCGCTTCCAATACCTGACCGAGTACAATTGAGCTTCTCTGAACCGGGGCGATCAGTATCCGGTAGAAACTGCCGTCTGTTTTCATCAGATAATTCATAATGCCGCTGCTGCTGCAAGTTCCGAAACTCACCAATATAATGAGTCCGGGAAGAATAAAAGCCGTATAGTTTTGAATCCCAATGCCCTGCATAGCTTGACCGGCGACAGCACTGTATAAAACCAGCCAAAGCATAGGCTGCAAAATGGTAATCACGATCGTAAAAGCGTTATGAAAACGCCACTTTATATCTCGTTTAAGTAAAGTTAAAACATCCATCAACTGGCCTCCTTTGCATCTTCACCGGTTAGCCTGATAAAAACATCTTCCAGAGTGGGCTGCGTAATTTCAATACCCAGGAAAGGAATATCATGTTCCAACAACCAGAGATTTGCTTTTTCCAAATCCACATGGCCATTTTTTAGACTGGTGATGATTTTATCATGGCGCAAATCCGGTTCTTTCAATTTGATTACGCTTTTTAACGGCTCAAAACAGTTTTTGGCTTCTTCTTTCGAGGGAAAGCTAATTGTCAGCATATCCTGGCGTAAGTATTCTCGAAGAGTATTCGGAGAACCCTGTATAACCTCTTTTCCGTTTTTCATGATGCAGATAGTATCACTTAGTTGATCAGCTTCATCCAGATAGTGAGTTGTTAAAAAGATGGTAGTGCCAAAATCATTTCTGATTTTCTTTACCATATCCCACATTGCCATGCGGGACCCTATATCCATACCAACGGTCGGTTCGTCTAAAAACAGGATTTTTGGTTTAGACATCATATTAAGCGCAATATCAAGCCGTCGTTTCACTCCGCCGGAATAAGACGAAACCGGATATTTTAAATACCGTTCCAAACCAAAGTGGGAAATTAACAATTTCATGCGCCTTTGCGCTTCCAGCTTCGGTACTCGATAAAGTCTGCTTTGAAACATCATGTTTTCCGTAAGAGACAGATGTGAATCAATGGAAGTGCGCTGTGCTACACAGGAAATTTGCGTCCGAATTGCAGCCGCCTCATGGGTTTCATCTTTTCCCAATAAACTTACGCTGCCGGATGTGGGGCACAGAAAGGTGGTGAGTATGTTGATGAGGGTTGACTTTCCTGCGCCGTTTGGTCCCAGCAGAGAAAAAATTTCGCCTTCGTTTACCATCAAAGTAAGACCATCCAATGCCTGTATGCCGTTCTTATATTTTTTTACAAGATTTTTAACATTGATAGCAATCATTTTAATCCTCCCTGATTGGGAACTGAATCTCTGTAATGTACTTATTAGGATTCCCTTTCAAAAACATTCCGGGACCTTTGACATAAACCTCACGGAACGGCGGTTGTAATTGCAGCTTATGATCTGCGGCATATTGGCTGATTGCTTCATAAGCATGAGATAAGGTTTCATATGGGCCAATATGCGTCGTGCATACCGCCTTGATAGAAGGGACTTCCTTTACTTCAATTCCATTGCCGATTGGAGTTTCCTCGGTTGGTACGCATAAATCCATTTCGCCTATTTTTGTTTTCGGGTTCATCACATAGTAGCAGAAAAACGGCGCACCGTTTGACTTCCCCTGAATTGACTTAAAAACATTAGGAAAGAATTTATTTGCTTCGGTCACAATTCCTTTGTAGTGCGTAAATGCAACACGAATCGGTTCAATAGTTCTGATTTCAATTTGGTAATCCATTTTTTCAATTCTCCTTTTCCTTTTTTACCGCAATCCAAACTTCGGAGTGCCCTGCCTGCGGCCTTTCCTTGCTGATTGGATAGACTTCAATATCCGGCAGTTCTGCATAAGTATAACCTGAAAATGGAAGCCACTCTGTAAGGAAGCGTCTAAAAATGCTTTGAATGGATTCTTTGAAATACCCGTCGCTTTCAAAAATCACCCATGTCGCCGCCGGAATTTCATATTCAAACATTTCTTTTGGCACAGGTTGATCGGTTGCCGCCCCTATGTAATAATAAATTTCGTCGGGGCTTTGGCATGCGGTAATTCCAAGCACACCTTGAGGGGACTGGTTTGACAGATGGCAGATTTCAGGGAACTTGCTGCTATTTAATGTTTTTTCCCAGAAAGGCGGGACGTTCCTTTTGTTTTCTTCCATATCTAATGTGAGCGGGATACGGATGCCTACAATGCGCATGGCTCCTTTTTCTTCGACCCGATAGGGCATAACATTACCTCCCATAATTTTGACTGAAAACCGAATAGGCGGGTATGCATTCAATACGCTTCCCTGTGCTTTTGCAGAGATCGGGGAAATTCCATGCACACTCTGAAATGCCCGGTTGAAAGAGGTGGGGGAAGTATAGCCGTATTTGAGTGCCACCTCAAGGACTTTGCTGTCTGTTGTCTGCAATTCAAATGCCGCCTGCGTCATTCTCCGACGCCGGATATATTCAGATAACGAAATACCGGCCACATAAGAAAATATCCGCTGAAAATAGCAAGTAGAACAACACGCGATTTTAGCAGCTTCTTCATAGGAAATCTTACCAGCTAAGTTCTTTTCGATGTAGTCGATGGCTTTGCTCAAATTGTTTAGCCATTCCATTTTTTCACCTTCCTGCGATTATCATATAGCATCAAAAAATTTTAATCCTCGCTTTTGATGCTCTGTTTTGTAAATTCCACTTTAGCGCATTAAAATTTTTATATCAAGTCAGAAGGGATGAAGGATGAGAAAAGATGATATTGATTATCATGATGGCTTTATAAATATCGAACCATGTTTCTATATGGGATACATAAAACGTCAAAACAAAAGAAGCCGTTATGGAGGAATTCTGAGGTACGCAGAGCAAATTCCGCCATTTATCTCATTGTGTGCGATCAGGTGAAGTAGCAGAAGTTTTCTTTTGCTGTTTCTAGAGCATTCCGACTTGCCGACCCGACGCGTTATAGCCTTTGCGCTGGTCCTGCTAGATTGGATATGTTAATCGTGCAAATAAATTAAATTGTAAATGCTTTATTAGAATGATTATAATCTAAATAATAATTATCTCTTGCGTTCTGAATTTTATGGCGCTATAATAAATCATGTTAGAGCAAAAGCTTTATCAAATACAATATTTTAAGGAGACTGCTGTTTGAAAAACAACACCTTGGAGATTGTCGGCTGACCGGGAGGTTTGCTGAACATATCTCGAACCTCCCAGAGTTGAAAGCAATCAATTTTAGGAGGAAAAACTATGAAAAATAAGTACACGATTCGTTTAGAAACCAAAAGCGATTATAGCAATACCGAAAATCTGACGCGCGAAGCGTTTTGGAATGTTTACCGTCCCGGGTGTTTGGAGCATTATGTTCTGCACACTTTTCGCAGTAGCCCGGATTTTGTTCCCGAGCTGGATTTTGTAATGGAACAGGATGGCAAGCTGATTGGACATATTATGTATGTTCGTTCTAAAATTTGCGCTGATGACGGCAGAGTCATTCCCATTATGACTTTTGGACCTATCAGCATTGCACCAGAGTGTAAACGCAAAGGCTATGGGACTATTCTGCTGCGCTACTCCATGAACGAGGCCAGAAAGTTAGGCGTGGGAGCACTTGCCATTACCGGTAATATTAATTTTTATGGCAAATCCGGTTTTACGGTTGCAAGTACAAAAGGCATTCATTATTATGCCGAGCCACGTGAGGCCGAGGTTCCCTATTTTTTGATCTGTGAGCTGAAACCTGGCTTTTTAAACGGTGTTTCAGGGATCTACAAAGATCCGGAGGGATATTTTGTGGATGAAAAAGAAGCCGAAAAATTCGATGCCAAGTTTCCCAAAAAAGAAAAAATGAAGCTATCAGGGCAGATCTTCTAAATCAGTCACAATGTGCAAGTGCGGAGCGGTCAGTGACCGTCCCGCATTTTTTTGTAGTGTAGTACTGATAGAAATTCTAATAAGCTTATCTTTGCTTAAAAAAATTACAGGATATGGCAGTGATATGAAAATAGTCTTTGCACAGATCTTGAGACTGAATGATATTCATGAGGCGAAATTTATCAGGACTGTAATTGAGGGGAAACGAAAACTCCCGTTTCAAAGCAAGTTGTGAAACAAGAAAGCTCTGCGGGATTTGAACAGGTAGATTGGTCGGAATTAATTTGGCAGTGAGGCGGAACAATGGAAAACTCTAGTATGGATTTTT
This sequence comes from Ruminococcaceae bacterium BL-4, assembly GCA_902809935.1. Taxonomy (NCBI): domain Bacteria; kingdom Bacillati; phylum Bacillota; class Clostridia; order Eubacteriales; family Oscillospiraceae; species Ruminococcaceae bacterium BL-4. The sequence goes on from LR778134.1 coordinate 1,205,942, forward strand.
TAAATTTAACAACAGAAAACCTTGCGAGTGAGCATTTATGCTGTATTATCCGCAGCAAAAAGTTGCATCCGGGTGTTGAGGCAAAGCGAAAATGGCTTTCTGAGCGACTCAAGGAAGGTCATGTTTTTCGCAAGCTCAATGCAAAGGCGACTGTTTTTATTGAATACGCACCTCTTGAAACGGCTTGGGTTCCTATTATCGGTGATAATTATGATTATCTATATTGCCTATGGGTTTCGGGTAGTTATAAGGGAAAAGGGTATGGGAGAGCACTGATGGAATATTGTTTGGCTGATGCCAAACAGAAGGGGAAATCCGGTGTTTGTATGTTGGGAGCAGCTAAACAAAAGGCCTGGCTTTCTGACCAATCTTTTGCAAAAAAGTTTGGATTTGAAATTGTGGATACGACCGACAGCGGATATGATCTTCTTGCGCTTTCTTTTGATGGGACAACGCCAAGATTTGCGCAAAATGCGAAAGCACTAAAGATTCAAAGTGAAGATTTGACCATTTATTATGATATGCAGTGCCCTTATATCTATCAAAAGGTTGAAACAATTAAGCAGTATTGTGAAACAAATGATGTTCCCGCGTCTTTTATTCAAGTGGATACGCTGCAGAAAGCAAAGGAACTACCCTGCGTTTTTAATAATTGGGGAATTTTTTATAAAGGAAAATTTGAGACGGTAAATCTATTGGATGTTGAATCCCTGAAAAGAATCCTTAGAAAATAATAAGTTGAGTACTGCATTGGTAGACTGAAGAGAACAAAAGGCACGGTTATGGAATCATTTCCATTTCCGTGCCTTTTGTTTGCTGCAGAATCTATTTTTTCAGACAAATTTGAATTCTCCGGGAACTTTCATACACCATTTAAACTTTCTACCGGATTAGCTTTTTATTAAATGCAAAAGGATGTGCCTAAATCGGCTTTATTATAATGTCCTGTCAATAATTTCTGCCTGTGTAATAATGTCCCGCAGCCTGTCCCCACCAACTTTGTATTCCAAAAGTTCATCGACGGTATCATAAACGGTACAGTCTTTTTCTACGCGAGTGCATGGTCCAATCGAAAATTTCATTTTTTCGTTCGGCCAGATTGAACTGAGAGTGTAGTCGGTTCCTTTCCACTTGAATTCCACATCTCCGCCCCTTGACATACTGCTTTTAAATTCACTTAGAGTTTTAAATCGATATGCGTCTTCATTAATAGTTAATATCATAGAAATTTCTCCTTTATGTTTGTAAAATTTAAATTCAGGGTGTCTTATTTGAATATTCTTCCATAATTATAAAGGTAACTACTTATTATATCAAAAAATGAGTTGTTAAATTGGTTTTTATGCTTAAGGCTTTATTTTAAAACCAACTAAATATTATTGAGGCCTGCAAGTATACGCTAATTACTGTTACGAAATAATCATACCAATGTTATTGAATATTAGTTTTTATATTGAAATATGTAAAAAGAGGTAATCATTATGAACTCATATCCTTTAATTTGTGTTTCAACAGACGGTATTTATCGGGAAGGTAGCCCATTGCGTTGGGCGGCCTGCCCGAAAAGCTATCCCGATGCAATTGCTGAAGCGGGTGGACTTCCGTTGCTTTGCAGCGAAAACTGCCCGGAGGAGATGGCGGATTTTTGTGATGCACTTCTGTTAATTGGAGGGGATGATTTATCTCCGGCTTTTTATGGTGAGGATGTTTTGAATGAAACAGTAAAAGTTAATGCGTTGCGTGATTCTTTTGAGATGAAGCTAGCTACGTCATTTTTAAAAAGAAAAAAACCAATCATGGCTATTTGTCGGGGCTTTCAGATAATCAATGTATTGCTTGGAGGCGATTTATATCAGGATTTAGTGGCTCAAAAGGGACTTTGCCATTTCGATCCTCAATTACGACATCCTGTTCATGCCTGTGAAGGGTCAATACTTGCAAAACTGTTCGGAACAGAATTTAATGTGAACAGTACTCATCATCAAGCAGTGAGAAAGCTTGGCCGCGGATTAAAAGCGACTGCTTTTTCCTCGGAAGGAATTATTGAGGCATATGAACATGAATCCGGACTTATTTTAGGAACTCAATTTCATCCGGAACGTTTGACCGGTCCATATTGGGATGACCGTACACCCAATATGGCTCCATACTTTGCCTGTTTTATTCAGCTTGTTCGTAATGAAAGTGAAAAAGAGCAGAAAGCCTCTAATCTATAAATCTGTAATTTGCGATAAGCTATTTTTGCAGGGATTCTATTTTGCATAACATGCACCAGTAAAAAACAAAAAGCAACATGCAGGTTTTGAAATCCTACATGTTGCTTTTTTATTAATGAGGGTACTTTGAGCTATGAATGAATTGTCGATTCAAATTCACTAGGACATATCGTAACAGCTGTTTGTATGATCATAACTTGTGTGGTCTATTGGGTTAAACGTTGTGTAAATGCTCCAAAATATCGTGATGAGTAATTGTTTATCAAAACGAAACTTTTTATGGTTGGCATATACTTTGACAAGAACAGACTCTGTATTTAGAATTCAACAATTGCTCTAAACAAAGTACTATTCTTTTCTGCTTTTTCTGATGGGGGCCTCTTTCAAAAAAATCATTAAAAATGCACTTACTAGAGCAATTACAATTCCAACTTTGAAAATATTGGTTACGGAGTTTTCGAGTATTAGCTTCGATTGCTGCAATAGATCATTAAAATACGGAAGATACACTGAAGGAACCTGTGTCTGCACTGCTTTCATGACCTGCAAATTTGTTAGGGTGTCCGGATTTTGAAGGAGAGCCTGAATATTAGACGGTAAATAACTCATGTTCAGCCCAGCAAAACCACAGCTCATGGAATTTGTTAAAACTGCTCCCAAGACCGCAGAACCGACGGTTCTGCCTAAGTTCTTAAAAAACATGACCGAAGAAGTAATCCCGCCGATTTTTTCTCTTGAAACGGAATTCTGTGCGTTCACATTGCTGATTGGCATATTGATTCCAATCGCAAAGCCTGTAATTGCCGCATATAGGATTACGTTCACATATGAAGTTGCTGAATCGATCTTCGATAATAAAAACATTCCGATTGCAGTCAGGACAAAAGAAGCGATGCTTAGCAGCCTGCATTTTCCTGTTCTCGAAATTAACTGCCCAGCGAGGTTGCTTGCCAGAAGCAGACCAATCATCATGGGTGTAATGACCATACCAGAAATTGTAGCGGTTGCTGCCATAACAGATTGAATAAAATAGGGAAGGTATAGAATAACAGCGAACATGAGGACTTGATTCAGAAAAGACATCAGAAGAGAGAAACTGATCGCCCGATCTTTAAAATATGACATCGATACGACCGGATTTTCTGCTTTTGTTTCTAAAAATCCAAACACGATAAGGAGAAGTACGGAAGCGAAAACCATGCTCCAGAAAGGAACCGATATCCAGTCAAAATAACTGCCGACCATGCTGAAAGCGAGAAGAAGCGGGATAAGTGCAAAAGCAAGTGTGGCAATGCCAAGAATATCGGCTTTTTTTCTACCTTCAGGTAAATTCTCGGGGAGATTAAACGCAATCAGACATGCGGCTATTATTCCAAGAGGAATATTCAAAAAGAAAATCCATCTCCATCCGAGATGATCGGTGATAAGTCCTCCGGCCAGCGGTCCAATTATGCTTGCGACCCCGTACATGGAAGTGACAAGACCTGTATATTTTCCCCTTTGATTGGGCGGAAAAAGATCCGCGACAACGGTAAAGACGCTTGATACAATCATGCCACCTCCGATTCCTTGAATTCCACGGCAGATTATCAGCCAAATCATGCTATTTGACAAGCCGCAAAGCACGGAACCGAGAAGAAAAATGATAATCCCAGAGAGGAATACAGGCTTGTGCCCTCGGAGATCTGATATCCCGCCGCTAATTGGGATTATGACGGTTGAGCACAGCATGTAGGCTGTAAATGGCCAGGAATAAAGCTGCGTGCCATTTAGCTCACTTGTAATTGCTTTCATGGCGGTACTGACGACGGTCGAGTCCAGAGCATAGAGAAGTAAACTTGCCATTAACCCCATAAATATGAAGACCATCTGTCTTTTCGTAAATGTTGCTTTTTCCATCATATTACTTCCTTTTATAATAATATAAAGTATACCAATAAATGAAAAATGAAGAACTCTATTTTAACGAAATACAAAGCGATTAGTATTTAGTAAATTAATATAGTTTATACTAGTAGGCAAAGAAAAAATGCCCGTTTATTCCAAATGGAAATTACAGGCCCATTGGTAAAAAAGTGTATACATTTTAACATACAATTCGATGATTGCCTTAGCTTCTGTAGATTTTCCACCTTCCTGTTGAAGTACAAGTTCCATATACTTCATCTTCGCGTAGAGTTTCTTTTGCAGTTCTGCCAGCATCTTTTCGGCATCTGATTTTTCCAAATGTCGGAGGTTGCTGATAAATGCTGTGAAATCAATGTACACGAATCCTGGTTTCTCAGAATAGGTTTCCATAATCCGTTGAAAATATTGATATCCCTTTTTATTGACTGTATAAATGGTTTTTTCCGGCATCTCTCCTTCACGGACAATTTGGGCATCCAAATAGCCATGCTGATGCAGACGAACCAGGTTTTTATAAATGGCTGGAGAACTGATTTTGACCCAGTTTGTTACATTTGCGTTTTCCATTCGCTTTTTCAGTTCGTATGCATTCATTGGCTTGTCGATAAGCGAACCAAGAAGCATCAGATCTACAGATGACATAATCTTATTCCCCCAAGCACTAATATATTGTATACTAATATAGTGTATCCCAAAATCCAGATTTGTCAAGTAGCTGTTAAAACTTTTTTATGTGATACAAACTTTTTATTGAATATTTTATGGTCAGTGCATGGTTGGGGATAGTAAAATAAGTATAATACTTAAATATTTCCATGCTTTTGAAGCCGTACGAAGTATAAACTGTATAAGGTCGGTAGTAGACAAGTTTTCATCCCATGCTAAGGGGGCGAAAAAGAAAAACAAAAAATTTTAAAAATTTTCTTGACCTTATCACAGTGTTAAGGTGTATTCTTTAAGCAATGAACCGGTTCACAAAATTTATAGGAGATCGAAATGCTTACAATTGGCGAATTTTCAAAACTGTCCCATGTTTCTTCTCGCATGCTGCGCTATTATGACAGTATGGGTCTGCTTTGTCCTGCTCACATGGGCAAAGAAAACGGATACCGTTACTATGATGTACAGCAGTTAAACACTCTGCTTAAGATCGAAAGTCTAAAACAGTATGGTTTCTCCCTTTCTGAAATTCGGGAGATGCTTCCACTTTCACGGGAAGCTTTAGCGCAGAAGATACACTGCCGTGTGTTAAAAGCGTATGAAGAATTGAACGACATGAGGAAAACACTCCGTCATATGGAAGACGATCTGATGAAAATGGAGGAATCGGAATTTATGCAGAAAAAATGTGATGTTATTATTATGGAGACTCCGCAGCAGCGGGTTTTTGGGATTCGAAGGAAAATTAATATTGGTGAAGTTCATGGACTGTTTCAGGAGCTGAAACAGGAAATGCAAAAACGTGGGCTAAAACGTGTCGGCGTAACTCAGTTGCTTTATCATGGGGAAGAGTTTTCTTATGAAAACATGGATGTGGAAGCCCAAGCTCAAGTTGCAGGGGATGACCCCGATATCTGTGAAATCCCGGCGCAGCTCTGCGCTGCTACCACATATGTCGGGCCATATGAAGAGATCCACTGTGCTTACAGTGCTTTGTGCTCGTGGGTTACTGATCATCCCGAGTATAGGATCTGTGGGCCTGCGATTGAACGATATCTAAAAGACGAAAACAGCGTGAAATCACCAGAAGAATTGGAAACTGGAATTCTGTTTCCAATTGAGAAAATATCAAAATCAGGTAGCGACAGTAAATAAGTAAATTCAAAGCTTTAATTTTAGCAAGAGATATAAAAATAGCGGGCACTAAAAAAGTGTCCGCTTATTTTTTTAAATGGAAGAGTCAAATACTCAATTTAGGGATAGAGTGAATTGATATAAAAAGTGTGGGGAAGAGCCGATCTTACAAATAAGTGCCTTAATGGGATTACTAAGCAGGGTAAAAAAGGTTTCATATGAGAAAAAAATAGCAAAAGCGCCATTAAAATAGAGCTAACTAAAGCACGATTCTATGGACGCTTCTTGGCCTGATATACGGAAATTTTTTCTTTTATTGCTTAGTAGGTGAGGTTATTTTGGGGAGAATCTAGCGAGATACTGCTTTCTTTAAGAGCGGTGCTGTAACGACGATATAAAATGTTTGAGATGGCTCATATTGCCCGAAGGCGCTTCACTGTCCGTACTGCTTTCATCTGACTCCATTGCTTCATATATTTTGTGATAAAAAACAAATAAAATGACGGTACTGCATAACCAGGTGACTGGGTACGCCCAATAAACGACTCGAATATCATTCCAAATAAGGCCTAATCCGAGAATCCAGAGCACCCTTATGAGGCACCAACTGAGTGCGAGTACAAACAAAGGAATTTTTGCATAACCAGCACCACGCAGAGCGCCAGTCAATGCATGAGAAAGGCCCAAAAGGATCAGAAATGGTCCCGCACGCTGGCACATCATAATACCATACTCAATTACAGCCGAATCGGGATTGAACAAACCAACCAGCGGCCGTCCAAACACGACCATCCCTAGTCCAATTGCCATAGTGATTGCACTAATCAGTATTAATCCATAATGTACTCCTTTTTTGGTGCGATCATATTGTTTTGCCCCACGGTTCTGGCTGACAAATGTTGTTAGTGAAAGAGACATACTGGTAGCAGGCAACACTGCAAAACTAGCAAGCTTTGAATACGAGCCAAAACCTGCCATAGCCAATTCTCCAAATTGGTTTATATTAGCTTGAACAACAACGTTCGACAAGGATATAATACAGTTTTGAAAAGCGCTTGGAAATGCGTTCTTTAAGATAGCGCGAAGTTGTTTTTTATCCACTTTTAATTCATTCCAATTTAAGTGGTAAAATTCGTCGGTACGGAAGAGTACCCAAAATTCTCCGGTTACGCTTGCACTCTGTGCAATAACCGTTGCAATGGCGGCACCCCGAACTCCCATATGAAGCCCTGCAACCAAAACTAAATCCAGGACGGTATTTAGGATTACTGATAAAATTAAACTGTATAGAGGATGACGGTTGTCACCAAGGGAACGGAAAATTCCGCTGCCTATATTATACATAACCATAAAAAACAATCCTATGGAAATGATCTGAAAGTATTCAGTTGCTTCTTCCAAAGCTTCAGGCGGTGTTTGTATCATTGTTAAAATAGAATGACTAAATACAAAGCCCATGGTTGTTGAAATTATACCCAATCCTATTCCCAAAACGACTGCGGTGTGGATACTGCGACGCATTTGGTCGTATAATTTTGCTCCGAAATGAAGCGAAATTACGATACTAGCACCAACGGCAAAGCCTTGAGTAAAACTGATCAGCAAATTCACGATGGAAGTAGATGCACTGACTGCGGCCTGTGCTGTGCTTCCGCATACTCGGCCGACAATCAAAAAATCCATAGAATTATAAAGTTGCTGAAACAGATTACCTAAAAGAAGTGGGAATGAAAAATAAACAAGTTGGCTCAAAATAGGGCCTTGACTTAAATCAATTATAAAATTTGAACGTTGCTTCATTGGTATAATTCCCTCTCCGACAGTTAAAGTGAATAATAAAAGTCCCGGCATCATGCTTTTGACAAGGATGTCGGGAACTTTATTTTTTAGTGTGTCATAATATGAAGAATTTCTTGATCAGTTTCTTTCATACCATCATGAGCGAGATCGCCGATATTTTGGATTGTTGTCTCCAAATCAGAAGCGACCATGCCATCTCCTGCTGGGAAACGACGATGATTTAATGCCATCTGATATCCGGTTAATCCTGCTTCAACCGCTAGTGCGATTTTTGCAGCACAAGACGATTTTGCACCATCACATACAATTCCGGAAGATACAGCTAAGGTATTTATAATGGTATCAGATATCAAAGCATAATCTCCTCCATTTAGATAACAAATTCCTGCTGCAGTACCGGCTCCGGCACTGACAGCTCCGCAAAATGCTGATAGTCGGCCGATACTTGTTTTCTGGTGGATGGTAATAAGGTCAGCTACAGCTAGGGCTCGTAAAAGCTGTTCTTTGCTTGCTGATTGTGCAAGTGCATATTGAATGACAGGAACTGAGGCAGTAATCCCTTGGTTTCCGCTGCCGGAAACAATTACAACTGGCATCTCACACCCATTCATACGTGCATCGCTTCCAGCAGCTGCTGCAGCTCGAGCACGAATATCAAGCGAAGCGTCATTTCGCGAAAGCAAAAGCTTCCCGATTCCAGCACCATAATTACCGGACAAGCCCTCTGCAGAAATTGCGGAATTGTATTCGATCTGCTGATCTAAGCAGTCAGCTAGATCAGATAAGTTGGCAGTGTTAGCAAAGTCCAGAATGTCCCGAACATTCAGGACACTTCGATCCGTCAATCCTGATTTAGCATTATTTTTTATTGGCCGATCAACGAAGACTTTTTCATCATGAGCTGCATATACAACATTTGTATGAAAATTGGCAATGCGAACCACTGCTGAATGGTTACCTTTCCATGCGGTAATCTGATAGTCAAAAGTCAATGGGGTGTTTTTGAGTGATACATGGACTGTTTTCGTTTGCAGATATTCTTTAATTTGCTTTTTTTGCTCTTTGGAAACATGACTAATGACTTCGAGCTTCTTTTCTGTTACACCAGCAATTACACCGGCAACTGCTGCTGCAGCAATACCGCACATCCCATTGGTGTTTGGTACCACTACGCTTTTGGCATTCTTAATTAGATTGCCGCTTACTTCAATCTCCAATCGATCTGGCTGATCTTCCAGCAAATCTCTGACATAAGAAGCTCCATAGGCGATGGAAATTGGTTCGGTACAACCCATGGCGGGGATGAGTTCTTCTTTTAAAATTTGGATGTATTTTTTATAAGTAGGTGAATTTTGCTCCATATAGGTTCATAGGGTCCTTTCATTTTATTCTTTTTTCTGCTCCAAGGTTTCCTCCAGAGCTTTCGCTAATTGGGCAGGACAAGAGGTGTCTTTAGATTTACATTTAATGTCTTGCAAAAGATCAATTAGTTCTTCCGGGGTACGTCCTTCAGCCAATGCGGAAATACCCTTTGCATTTCCATCACATCCGCCTATAAAATGAATATTACGGACGACGCCGTCCACTATATCATAGGTGATCTCATGAGAGCAGACACCGTGAGGGATAAACTTATACAAAAAGCTTTGCTCCTTTACAAATTGTTCAATTCGGTTCTTTAAAGATACCGTTTAAACCATTGGTTAATTTCCTCTAAGGCACGAATACGATTTTGGGGTTTTCCAGAACGCAATAAATTATGATCTTCGCCTTTGAAGACCATAAGTTTTGTTGGAATCTGACGCTGGTACAGAGCATAGTACATTTGCCGGGGTTCAGCCAAGGAACAGCGCATATCTTGGTCACCATGAATAAATAAGGTTGGTGTTGTAACGTTACAGGCAAAACGCACCGGCGAACATTTCCATAGTTGGTCACGATTATCCTCAAGAAGACTGGCGCCCATCTGATCTCGCACATAATCCATACCAATATCACTGATCGCTTCATGAGAAATCCAATTAGAAATGGAACGCTGTGATACTGCTGCCTTAAAACGATTACTATGACCAATTAGCCAGTTAACCATAAAACCGCCATAAGACCCCCCGTTAACCCCCAACCGATCTGGATTGATCTGAGGATAACGTCTAATTGCTTCATCTACAAATTGTAGTAAATCCGCCATGTCTACCGTTCCGTAGCGCCCGTTGATATTTCCGAACTTATTTCCATAGGTATCGCTGCCACGCGGGTTACAATAAAGAACAAAGCGGCCTTGAGCTGCAATACATTGTAATTCATGTAAATAGATGGGGGCGTAAGCACAACGTGGCCCGCCATGAATACATAAAACCGCAGGATACGATTTATCTTTTTGAAAATTGTCGGGCTTCAGAACCCAACCGTGAATTTTGAAACCATCTGAGTCAATAAAAGTAATCCCTTCAGGTGTGGACAAACGGTACTGTTCCGATAGCTGCTGTACTTGTGCAAGACAAGTTTCACCAGATTCAGTAATTTGGTATAACTCTGCAGAGCGGAAATTTTTCGTGCCACAGTAAGCGATGCGTCCTTGCGAGACATCCAAAGATTCCACGGAATCTGCCGTGCTCAGAAATGGAGTAATCGTACCATCCGTACTTAGCCGACAAATTCCGCTTTGATTGTTTATAGCACTGATAAAGTAGAGCATGTCATCCGATACGCATATTTTTTTGCCTGGATCCGGAAAGCTGTCAGCCATTACAGTGTTTACACCGATACTGGCTTCGTATTCTGCGAAGAACTCTATGCTTTTTTTAGTGAAATCAAAATGATAAAAGCCACTGTACTCATAGCGTCCATATTTTTCACCGGTACTGCCGGCAAAATAAATTTGATCTTTTAAACAGAAGAGCTGTCTAATATAGAAACGGCCTGGCGCAATCCACTCTTCGATTTGATTCCCGTTTTCATAACAGTATAATCCCGGTTTTGAAAGACCTACGTAGTTTGATCGATACCCGACAATCAGAAGCTTATTTCCAAAGCACACAGTCTGCTCAATTCGAAATCCTTTTGGAGTAATATGCGTTATAGCCCCATCGGCTAAAGAAATGAAACTTAAGCGTTCTTCTTGCCCATACATCCAACCTTTTCCGTTAAATGTGTATGGATAATTTTCAATAACAATCGGATTGTCTTTTTCATTTTGGTCTTCAATTCGCGTAAAAACTACCAGCTTGTCATTTTTCCAGAAATTATTTCCATGACAAAATGTACTCACTTTTATATCTTTTGTTTCATAGCTGCATGGGTTCCAGATCCTATAAATAGTGCTTTGCTTATCTGGGTGTAATACATACATTAGATTATTATCAGGTGTCCAGGAATAGCTTAAGTTTATACCGGGAGCATTTATATTTTCAGAAGCACCGGTTTTCGTATTTAGTAACCGAACACAGGGGGAAGTTATACTTTTTTCTTTGTTATATTGTTGAGCGGCGTAAGCAAGATAACGACCGTTTGGCGAAAAGTGCGGGGCAACAATCGACTGCATTTGCCACAAAGAATCAGGTGTTACTGATTGCATTAATGATATACATCGCCTTTCTCTAGCAGCGCCACACAAATTTAGATGCTTTCATGTATTGGTGTTTTTTAATTTATGATGAATTGTTTAAACTCTAAAAAGCAGGCTGACTGTTTTTTGAAAAAATTAGGTTGAAAATAAATTTAGAATATGAATGGTTACCAAGCAATTGCGACGATAATTAACACCAACCAATTGCGACGGCGATTAACAAAGCAACACAGCATTCAACAAACATGATTCCGTAAACAGGAAGAATTAATTTCAACCAGTCTTTGAAGTTGGTGTGTGTTAAAGCTAAGCAGGCAGCCAGAGCACCATTAGCAGGGTTCAGCAGATTGGTATATCCATCACCAAGCTGATAAGCTAAAACAGCGACTTGGCGGGAGACACCGATTACATCCGACATAGGCGTCATAATTGGCATGACGGTTGCGGCCTGTGCGCTGCCGGAAGGAATAGCAAAGTTGATAACAGAGTTGACAACAAACATAGCAACGGCAGCAAGACCACTGTTGAAATGAATAAGTGTTTGAGAAAGATAATAAACGATTGAATCCAAAATGCCGGATGAACTCAAAATAGTAGTAATACCTGCTGCCAAAATCATGACCATCATAGAAGGCATCTGACGTGCTGCACCTCTAACCATGACATTCATTGTTTTGCCAAAATCGAAACCAGATACGAGACCGCACAGGATGCCAACAGGTAACATGATACCAGCTAACTGAGAGGTACCAAACTTAAATTTTGTAGCACAGATAGAGAACAGGATAAACCCTGAGAAGAATAATACAAGAGACAGTGCTTGGCGTTTACTTAAGTGATCTTCAGTGAATTCAGTAGGCGCAGAATCACCAAAATCAATTTTTTCCAGAACACTGTTAGCGGGATCCTTCCGAACGCGAGCTGCATACCATGTCAGGTAGGCGGCCATTGTTGCCAATAGAACTATGGTCAGAGTAAAACGAAGTCCTGCACCTGAGAAAATGGGAAGATGTGCGATATCCTGGGCAACAGCAGTGGAAAACGTGCTGATTGGAGAAGCCATAAAACCACCATAAGCGCCCAATGCTAGTACAGCAACTGCAAAAATATTATCTACTTTTAAACGACGTGCGAGTTCAATGCCCAGTGGAATAAAGGGCAGAACTGTCATCACACCAACCATGCCAAGTGCGCCAAAGTAAGCAAACAACAAAGGAATAATAATAAGAACTTTGTTTTTAAACTTTTTCATTAAGACATTGATACCAACGTCTAATGCACCATTTTCGGTTATGACACCAATTGCGCCACCGACAACGATCATAGCAATAATCGTTGAACCACTAGCAGATAAAGCTGTTTTAGGAGTCTGGAGTATAACATCAATTGGATTAAGAATAGTTTTGGGGGTAATTGTAAAAGTCGAAGGATCGACGGCGCCATTAACTCGCTGAAAGGAACCGGATGGAACTAGCATAGAAAGGATATAAACAAATCCAATAATAATCAGTAGTATTGTATAGTTGGACATTGCTTTCTTTTGCTTCGGTTTTTGCAAGGCTTTCTCTTTCATGATATCCTCCTTGTTTTGCTTAATTTTTTTATACAGACGATTTGCAGGCGCGTCTACAAATGACTGTATGCTAAATCCCAAATAGATCATAGATCGATACTGCTAGCCTATATTGATCTATGGAAAGATTAACAGAATTTTTATGAAAAAGGAAACACTTTTTTAACATAAACTTATTCTTATTTTGAATGGAGCTTACTTTTTAAGCTTATTCATATAAAATAAAAAGAAACTTGTCCTGAATGTCAAGGACAAGTTTCTTTTTTTATTGCTTTAATTTGTTTATACCTTTATCTATTAAGGTAAGAGCTAAAGTCATTTTCCTGCAGGTAATTTAAGAAAACCGTCAATGCAGGGTTGTGATTTTCGGGATTATGCGCAACAACAAAATCAGGAATATATTCTTTCATAGGAAGAGGAACACTGCGCTCGTCTTCTGACAGGCGACAATATTCTGGAATCAATGCAAGTCCACAACCAGCATCTGCCATAAGACGCTGTGTGCTGTAGAAGTTACTCTTTAAAAAGCACTTTGGATTGAAACCTGAAACGGTACATTGCTGAAAAAAAGCATCTGTTGCCATATCCTCTTGGATGATTACATTTTCTGAACGAATGTTAGAATCCGGATCACTCCAAAACGGCAAGTCCTTTTTCCCCATTAGTACCCAGTGAGGAGGATATACCGCCTTTGTTTGAGCTGGTTGAAACAAACGGGCGCAATGGTTTGTGGTAAATGCGACATCAACTAAATCTCGATTGAATCGAAATGGAAGAACGTCATAGGAAAACATCCAGCAGCTTACATTAATTTGAGGTTGGTCTGCTACAAAACGCAATAAAAGTTTTTGAATAAGCTCTTCCTCATAAGGGCCAACACCAATTTTTAAAAATCCCGTACAACTGCTTTCCTTTCCGTGCAGTCGATCCACCATGGACCTTTGATACTGAACAAGGTAAACGGCATCGCGATAAAAATCAGATCCGATAGGGGTTAGTTCTACTTTATGCTTATTGCGGAAAAACAGGGGGACACCAAGTTCTTTTTCCAGACTAGCAATTTGCCGACTGATAACTGTTTGAGCCACATGACATTCAGCTGCGGCCTTGGTGAAATTCAAATGGCGTGCGGTACTGATAAAATACTGCAATTTTATAAAATCCAAAATAAACACCTACCTACGAAACAGTTAGAAATATGATTATCATTTTGCATGAGTTAACGCTTTTAAAACGAGCATTTTTGTACTCGGATTCCGTTACAAGTTTATTCTTAAAAGTTTTCAGAAATATTTTTGATAGAACACTTTTGAATTTCGGGGGGAATACCTTGAACTTAAAATTTCTGTTTATCATTTTTGAAGCTTTTTCGGCAGACTCAAAGCAACATAACTTTATGCAAAAATGCTATTTCCGTTCGGACAAAAACTCTGCTACTATATAAATATTGCTTATAACTGTAAGCACATATTAATTCCTGCTACACAATTATCATGCCCAATGTTATTAAATATCAGCTTTTTAAGGCATTTAGGACTTCATTTGTTGACATTACTTCTATATTCTAATTTTAAATCATAAAAAATAATTTTGCAACTTGAAGAATACTTAAGACAAAAGTTTAAGATTTTTTTATCTTACTTTTAGAACAGCAGAGAGGAATACATAAAAAGGCGCTACAGGAAAACACCCGCAACGCCATTATTATTAGTTTCAAATTGTAAACTAGAAAAGAATAGATGTCAATGACTTTCTGTGAAAAGCTAAATTAAGCCATGAAATATTATTTATTAATAAATTTAAGTTCTATGTATTGAAGAACAAAAAATATGTCAAAAAGAGGTAATCATTATGAACTTATATCCTTCAATTTGTGTTTCAACAGACGGTATTTATAGAGAAAACAGTTCAATGCGTTGGATTGCCAGCCCTAAAAGTTACCCCGATGCAATTGCTGAAGCAGGCGGACTTCCGCTGCTTTGCAATGAAAATTGCCCGGAGGAGATGGCGGATTTTTGTGATGCACTGATGCTAACCGGTGGCTCTGATTTATCTCCGAGTCTCTATGGTGAAGACATTCTGAATGAAACTGTAAAGGTGAACGCATTGCGCGATTCTTTTGAGGTAAAGCTAGCTACGGAATTTTTAAAAAGGAAAAAACCAATTTTGACCATTTGTCGGGGCTTTCAGCTGATCAATATATTGTTTGGCGGTGATTTGTATCAGGATTTAGTCGCTCAAAAGGGGATTCATCATATGGATCCGCGATTAAGACACTCTGTCCACGCTTGTGAGGGGTCGGTACTTTCACAACTGTTCGGAACAGAATTTAATGTGAACAGTACCCATCATCAGGCAATCAGAAAACTTGGCCGCGGATTAAAAGCAACAGCTTTTTCTCCGGAAGGACTTATCGAGGCATATGAACATGAATCCGGGCTTATTATAGGGACCCAATTTCACCCGGAACGTTTGACCGGCCCTTATTGGGACGACCGTACGCCTAACATGGCTCCATACTTTGCCTATTTTATTCAGCTTGTTCGTAACGAGAGTAAAAAAGATTAAAAAACCTCATAAATTCACTGTATGGTTATATTTTAAAAAACTTTAAAAAATGTATTGATTTTTTTCTCATTGGTGCATATACTAATACATAGAAAACATTCTATGTGAGGCTGTAAAATGGAACAAAAATATATTGAAAGTACAAAAGTCTTAAAAGCCCTTGCAGACCCGAAGCGGCTGCGTATTGTTGATATGCTTTCCTGTGGGGAGCTTTGTGCCTGTAGGATTTTAGAGGAATTTCATATTACCCAGCCAACACTTTCTCATGATATGAAAGTATTAATAGAGGCTGGTGTTGTAAAAGCAAAGCCAGACGGAAAATGGATGAACTATTCACTTAACAATGATAACTTGCAAGTGTTTTATAAACAGTTAGGGAATATATTTTCCTCAACATCTGACTGTATATGCCATCAAAAGAGCGGTGACGCATAAATAATAGATTGCCAGCGTTGCCGATTGTCGGTGCCATGTTCCATGACGGAATAGACACCGGCAAAAAAATAGTTGAAATATAGAAAATCTTCTATATGATAGGGGCGTGATTATTTTGAAAACTACAAAAAAATCAGAGATCGGTTTTTTTCAGAAGTATTTGTCCTTGTGGGTAATCCTTTGCATGGCAGTGGGAATTTTTATCGGAAAATTTTTCCCTATGATCCCAGCGTTTCTCAACAAATTTGAATATGCCAAGGTATCGATTCCTATGGCAGTCCTTATTTGGCTGATGATTTATCCGATGATGATGAAAGTCGATTTTCAGAGCATTAAAGATATCGGTAAAAATCCAAAAGGTTTATTTGTCACATGGACTGCAAATTGGCTCATTAAGCCATTTACAATGTATGCGATTGCTTCCTTCTTTTTCTTTGTAGTCTTTAAAGCGTTCATTACGCCGGAGCTTGCAACGGAATATCTGGCAGGTGCTGTATTGTTAGGTGCGGCTCCCTGTACAGCGATGGTATTTGTTTGGAGTACGCTCACGAAAGGAAACCCAGCCTATACAGTGGTGCAGGTAGCAACCAATGACCTGATTATTTTAGTAGCATTTGTTCCAATTGTAAAATTTCTGTTGGGTGTTTCTGATGTTGAGGTGCCTTGGGATACATTGTTTTTATCAGTGGTGCTGTTTGTAGTGATCCCTCTGGTCGGCGGGGTACTAACCCGGACACTGGTACTCAGGAAAAAGGGTTTGGAATATTTTAATAACACATTTGTTAAAAAATTCGATGGAGTAACAACAATCGGGTTGTTATTAACGCTGGTATTGGTGTTCGCATTTCAAGGAGAAACAATTATTCGTAATCCGCTGCACATTATATTAATTGCTGTGCCGCTGATTATTCAGACATTTTTTATCTTTTTCATTGCTTATTTTGCGGCCTGGCTTTTGAAACTGCCGTATTCTATTTCTGCACCAGCCGGAATGATTGGTGCATCGAATTTCTTTGAATTATCTGTTGCTGTGGCAATCTCTCTTTTTGGAACGAGTTCTGCCGCTGCACTTGCTACTACCGTAGGTGTTTTAACAGAAGTACCAGTCATGCTTCTGTTAGTCAAGATAGCAAATAAAACACAACATTGGTTTTCAAGAGATTAAAACAAATTAATAAGGAGTGTATTTTTATGAAAACAATGCAAATTTTTGAACCTGCCATGTGCTGTTCTACCGGACTTTGCGGTGTCGGGGTTGACCCGGAACTGCTCCGTATTTCTACAGTGATTGAAACATTGAAAAAGCATGGCATAACGATTGGACGTTTTAACCTCAACAATGCTCCGAAGGAGTTTGTAAACAATAAGGTTGTTAATGACTTTATCAACGCTAAAGGGCCGGATGGTTTACCGATTGCCGTATTGGACGGAAAAATTGTTCTGACCGGCAGATACCCCACCAATGCAGAATTTACAAAGTGGTTGAATCTGCCTTCTGATCTGCTGGGGAAATCTATGGGAAAGCCAAAAAGAAATAGTGGATGCGGCTGCAAGGGAGGTTGTTGCTGAAATGAATATTTTTGATCCTCAAACCATCAAACTTACAAAGTACCTTTTTTATACGGGGAAAGGTGGGGTAGGAAAAACCAGCGTGGCCTGTGCCACAGCTGTATCACTGGCAGATAGTGGAAAGAAGGTACTGCTAATCAGTACTGACCCTGCTTCAAATTTGCAAGACGTTTTTTCTATGAAATTGACAAACAAGGGTACTCCAATTCCTGATGTACCAAACTTGGTTGTAGCAAATCTGGATCCCACACAAGCCGCTGCCGAATATCGGGAAAGCGTCATCGCTCCTTACCGCGGCAAGCTGCCGGCTGCGGTTTTGACTAATATGGAAGAACAGCTTTCTGGTTCATGTACCGTAGAGATTGCAGCATTCAACGAATTCTCAAATTTTATTACAGATGGGAAAATCCAACAGGAATACGACCATATTATTTTTGACACTGCACCTACTGGTCACACTTTGCGTATGCTCCAGCTTCCGTCTGCATGGAGTAATTTTATTAGTGAAAGCACGCATGGTGCATCCTGCTTAGGTCAGCTTTCCGGATTAGAAAGTAAAAAAGCAATTTATAAGCAGGCAGTAGAAACGTTGGCCGATGGGAATTTGACTACACTAATTCTTGTGACGCGTCCGGAAACAGCTCCGTTTAAAGAAGCTGCACGGGCCTCTCGCGAGCTTTCCACACTTGGAATTCGTAATCAAATGTTGGTCGTTAATGGCGTATTGGCAGAGCACAGCGACACGCTTTCTTCCAGCTTGTATGAAAAGCAACAAGCGGCACTTAATGCGATGCCGGAAAGTTTGCAAACATTACCGCTTAGCATGGTACCGCTGAGGGCCTATAATGTGACTGGACTTGAAAACGTACGTGCTTTGTTGAATGCCGACCATGTGACCAAATGTACGGAAAAACTGAATGCTTCTCATGTTTTTACGTTGGATAATATCATAGATGAGCTGGCGGCAGAGGGTAAGCGCGTTATCTTCACAATGGGCAAAGGTGGTGTAGGAAAAACCACGGTTGCTGCTGCAGTGGCATTGGGTTTTGCAAAGCGCGGGAAAAAAGTTCATTTGACCACGACTGATCCAGCGGCACACTTAAAACTTGTGCTGGACGAAACAAGTGGTATTTCTATGAGCCATATTGATGAAGCCAAAGAACTCAAAAAATATCAGTCCGAAGTACTGAATAAAGCCCGTGAGTCGGGG
The DNA here is from genome assembly GCA_902809935.1 of Ruminococcaceae bacterium BL-4. NCBI lineage: Bacteria > Bacillati > Bacillota > Clostridia > Eubacteriales > Oscillospiraceae > Ruminococcaceae bacterium BL-4. Next base: position 1,224,580 of record LR778134.1, read on the forward strand.
ATGAGTGATGAGGATATGGCCTATATACAGGAAGATTTGCGTTCTCCTTGCACACAAGAAATAGCTGTGTTCCGTGCTTTTGCAGAGATCGTGGAAAAAGCTGACGATCAGGTCGTTGTGATTGACACTGCGCCCACCGGACACACTTTATTGTTGCTGGAATCTACGCAGAGCTACAACCACGAAATTAAGCGGACCAAAGGAGAAATTCCGGAGTCAGTGAGACGGCTTCTTCCAAGGCTTAAATCTAATGAGACCGAAGTTTTGATTGTGACTTTGCCAGAAGCGACCCCTGTATATGAGTCGCTTCGCTTAGAGGAAGATTTAAAACGAGCAAATATTTTTGCCAAATGGTGGATTATTAATCAGTCTTTGTATGGTACGAACACAACGAACCCTATGCTGGCAGCAAAGGCGGCAAATGAAATTGAATGGATTAATCGTGTTGATAAACATGCAGGTGGCAAGTTTGCACTGATTAAATGGAGCGCCGAGGAAATCAAAGGCGATCGTTTAACGACACTCTGAAAGAATGAACATAATAAAAGCAACATTTATTTGTGTTTATCATTTGTACAGGAGCCAAATTGCCCAGAGGTGGGTATTACCTTGCCAGTGATATCATAAAATAATTTGTATGAAAGTTTGCCTGAATTCAATATAATTGAATAATACAGTTAGACGTATTAATAATAAAATCCCCCAGCTGTCCTAAAAAATAAGGATAGCTGGGGGATCGGTTTATGTATGTATATTATTTTATCGTTAGGCGTTTATTAGGGCCATTAAAATAAACAATAAGACATAAATCATATTTACGTGAACAATTTTCACATTCTTAAAATGGTTTCTGTCCTTATAAATCAATACTTGTGTTAGATTTTTTCCCTTATCTCGGGACTTGCCTGTGGTCATACTTGCCAACACAAAATTCGAGCACGTTTACTTGGTACTTTGTATGAAGAGTTTGTCTTAATAAAATACCACCTGTACAAAGAACATATATAGAGCGGTTCCGACTCCTATACTTAACAGTGCATTGCTTTTCCATTTTTGCAGAGCTATAATAGCTAGAATTGAAATCAGTTCCGGGATTCCGTGCGCTGAACCTTGTACTGAAACATTTCTCAAACAATAGATGACCAGGAGACCCATCATAGCAGGCGGAAGAACTTTTCCTAAATATGTAATTATTTTGGGCGGCTCTTTCATTTCGGGGAATAGCAGAAATGGGGTAAACCTTGTTACAATCGCCCCCAAAGCAGTTGCTATAATCATCAAAAACGTCTGTGCTGATGTTAACAACATATCTTTTTCCTCCCTGCCAGCAGGATAGCCAGAATAATCAGCATGGATGGTATTACAAGATTATCAGCCCCAAATAGACTTAAACCAATGATTGTTCCTGCAAGGCCAATGAACCCAGAAATTCGGTTTTCCTTCTTTTTCATTTGTTCCAGAAAAAGCACAACGAATAAAGCGGTTAAAGCGAAATCAAGACCGTTTGTATTAAAGGTTATAAAGTTTCCCACAATTCCGCCCAAGGCAGTTCCAAGTACCCAATAACTATAATTTAGCAGTGAAATGGATAAATAGAAATATTTTCGATTTACTCCGTCGGGCAATGTTATACTGGAACAAATTGAAAAAGTTTCATCGCAAAGAGTATAAATCAGAAAACCTTTCGCTTTTCCAAGACCTTTATATTTGTCCAACATCGAAATCCCATAAAATAATTGTCTTGCATTGACCATCAGACTAAGCATAAATGCCTGAAATGGGTTAAAGGCAACTGTTAGAAGGGTAATTGCAACAAATTGCATACTTCCGCAATAGGCGATTGCGCTCATTAGTACTGCCCATAATGTTCCATAACCTTTTGTTTGCATCAGAACACCATAAGCTATTCCTAGCATCAAAAAACCTGTTAAAACGGGAACTGTATGTGGAAAAGCCGATATAAACGCCTTTTGAAAAGATTTTCTTTTTATTTTTTCCATCTTTTTGTTGCACTCCCTGCTTCAATATTGTACTATAAAATTGAACAATCGTAAAATATATTTTTTAATTTATATTTTACGTTTGTTTAATATACTTGTCAATGCTTTTAGGAGTACAAAATGGAAGTCAATCAAATAATTGCTCAAAATTTGAAAAAACTGCGGTTGGAACGAAATTTCAGTTTGGGACAACTTGCCGAACTCTCTCAAGTGAGCAAGGTGATGCTGTCCCAAATTGAAAAAGGGGATACTAATCCAACAATAAATACCATCTGGAAAATTGCAAATGGTCTGAAAGTTCCGTATACTGCGCTTCTCCAGCAACAGGAAGATGATACCGTTATTGTGAAAAAATCAGAAATTGCTATGCAAACGGGAGATGACAAACATTATAGGATATTCTGTTATTATCCTAATACTCCTCAGCGCAATTTTGAGTTTTTTCAAATTGAACTTGATGCAGGTTACAGCTATACATCAATAGGACACTCGGAAAAAAATCAAGAATATATTATGGTTTTAGAAGGAAATTTACAACTTACCGTGAATAACAAAACTTATGATCTTCATCCAGATGACACGATATGTTTTACTGCATCAGCGAAGCATATCTATACCTCTAATGGAGCTGAAGAACTAAAAGCCGTAATTATAAATTTTTACCCTGTTACGTGACAGATTATTTTTTTATGGTATGACATTAATCATATAAATTAAGAAAAACAGCATTACTTTCTTATGAAGGAAGTAATGCTGTTTTTTTCATGATGGAGATGATTTGAGTTATAAATTATTCATTTATAACGATTATTTGCTACTTAAAAAGATATTTTAAACCGTTCTATCTATTACCGTTACCTTTGTAATAATGTTGCGAAGCTTTACTCCATCAATCAAAAAATCCAAAATCTCATCAGGAGTTTCGGCATCAAAGGCTTCGGCATAATGATCTCCTTGGCAAATACTAATTTTTCCATCAGGATGTGTAATGCTGTAAGACTTATTTTTCCAGACAAATTCAAGCTCTCCGTGAGCTTTCATACACCATTTAAACTCACTGATTGTTTGAAAATTTAGATTTTCCTGCTGGACGTTATATGATTTTTCACTCATATTGGGACCTACTTTGCTTTTATCCATCCGTGATCTATATAATGCTGATTGTCAAGACTCGGCGTCTGTTCACTTTTCAGTGCCATTTTGTGAATCTGTTTGCAGGCGAAAAACTGAACGCGTTCCCGTAACTTCATACGCTGTGGTTTTAGGACCCTAATCTTTTCATACATCTTGGCTGTTTTTCTTTCCAGCATTTTGATGTGTTCATCTGAAATCTTGTTCCATATAACATCGCCCATCATGCCGGCTCCACAAGTGTAAACGTTGGAGACGCCAATCCACGAGAGACTCGTCTTGACATCCTTTTGCGCTGAGCCGTTGGGAGCGCCAACGCTGTTTGTGAGAATTACCGCCGTCTTGGAAAACATTTGTGTGTCGGGTCTGTGAACCATCCAATGAACACAGAGATGATCCAGCAGTGATTTAATCGACGCTGGAGCTCTAAGTGCATATACAGGATAGGCAAAAACTAATAGATCAGATTTCAGCATAGCTTCCCAAATTGGCATCGTTTTCGCTGCGTGCGGACATAGCTGCTCTCCTCGGAGAAAACAGGTCTTACATCCGACGCAGAAGGGGGGGATGTCTTCAGGATAGAACTCTGTAATCTCATTTCCGTCCCTTAAATGGTCGAGAAACATTTCCTTCATGTGATATGTAACACCTTTTTGCGGTGTCCCATTTATAACTGTAATTTTCATTGCCGTTTTCAATCCTCTCAATCTTACGATTTATTTTTATCTTTATTCTTTCTATATGACAGTATATGAAATTAAGTAAACAAAACTCGATTCCTATTCGGATATTCCTCCGACAAATCGTTAATAACATGATCGGAGAAACTAGGCGCTTTATGTTTGACTTCGGATAACTCGTTACTCATTATATGTACTTTTCAATCTGTGAATTAAATAAATATCATGCACGAAATGCGGGGGAGAAAATGGCCGAGGATTTCAAATCGGTTATGAAAAACATGGTGAGATGGATTGGACACCCGAATTGGCACAACCTTTCCATGGTCAAGTCTGAAAATTTACTTTGAATGTACTTTCGTACATTGTGCGTAAATATCGTCGGTTTAGAATGGAACATGAAAAAAGATGTCTGGAAACAAAAAATGCTACCTTTTTTTAATTCCGCACAGAAGTATTTGAAAATGTTGGAGCAAATGATTTTTTAAATTGAAATCAGGATACCGAATGCACCATTCATAAGTGGCTCCCCGAATGGCCATGATCAGATGATCGGCGACGCTTTCTGCGGGGATGTTCGTTCGGAATTCTCCCTTCTGCATTCCTCGCCCAATCAGCGTACTAAACGTCCGGTAAATCTGTCGATCATGGTTGAGCAGCATATCAGTATCAACCGTTTTCTCCAACTGAATCCGGTAGGCAATCTTGATCCGGTCATACCCGACATTTTCCGTAATATTGTCGGCAATTTGCGTAACAATTTTAAGTAAAATATCCGAAACCGCAGTATCATCGGAAGAGAATTCTAAGATCGTTTCATAACTCATGTCTGCCTGATTAACATATTCTGAAATATAGGAGGTCAGCAACGCGTCTTTGGAAGTAAAATGAACATAAAATGCCCCTTTTGACATGCCCACCTTTTTCATGATGTCGTCCACGGTTACATCCTCAAAGCCATATTGACGAAAGAGTTCGTCGGCGCATTTGAATATTTTCTTTTTAGATTCAACCGCCTGCATTTTCCGGGCGGTCATCTTTTCTTTTCGCATGAAATCCCTTCTTGCTTTTTATTTGGAATCAGCATATACTATCTATAGTCACTAAACGTAGTCACTGAATATGGTCTTAAAAATAGTTCTTAATTTATTATATACTGAATTGTCAAAATTGAAAATACATTGTTTAGTGCTTAGCAATTGGATATTATCATGTTTAGGTCATTGATGGTGTTATTCATGGGCAAAAAGCGCGATAAAGAAACCGGCAGGGATGCCGTCTAATAATAACTGGCAGGGATGATAAACCATGAAATACAAAATAAAAAAAATCATAATTTTGACATTTGCCATTTGCTTTTTGGCAGCTATTCCGGTACTATTCTCTGTTACGGCCAAGGCTGCGGAATATGTCCAATTGGGTATGCCGGTTATTTCAATTATGGAGAGAGATCATGCAACATGCACCAGTGTCGAATTTGGGGGCAGAGAGTGGTATGTGATTGCCTATAATGGTGATGGTGTGGCATCAGATAAGGGAACGATGACGCTGCTGACAAAAGAGACACAAGGAACCACAGTCTTTGACGATGGACAAAATTTATATTATAACGACGGAAAACCAAGGGCTTCTAATCTTGATTATAACGGAAGTACTTTACAGTCCAGGTTGATTAAACTTTTAAACAGTTTTGACAGTCGTGAAAAAGAGTTTATAAAAAGCCGTACTTTAGATGATATATATCCTAAAGCGGTAAACCAGTATTTATGGCCGCTAAGCGAAATGGAATATATAAACATTCACGGGGTCATCCCTGTAGATACTACGGGATGTGCCGGTTGGTGGCTTCGTTCAGAAGTTGGCTGGGGCGTGGATATTATCGACTATATAAATACAATAAATTTAGATAAATACAGTAACGTCAATTACATCCGGCCTGCATGCATTTTGGATTTATCTTCTATTTTTCTGATTTCTTCCGATGCGGGGGGAAAATCAAACACAACGGGAGCGAAACTTTCAGAGCCAGTTCCTGCTGCCGGCACATTGAAGTTTACATTTTTGAATCCTACGCAGCATCTTTCGCTTAAAACAAACAGCATCAGTGGTTGGGGTGGAGACACCGTTTCTATCGGATATTCGGGCGCAACGACCGGAGCAAACCAATATGTCAGTGCAATGATTATGGACGAAAATGGCAAATTGATTTATTACGGGCGGTTAAAATCGGTGCCGAACGCAGCAGATTCCGAAGGTACCGTTCAAGTTACGCTTCCTCTCGATTTTGATAGCAGCAGAGACAAACTCAAGCTTTTTTCCGAGCAGGTCAATGGTGATCATCTGTCTGATTTTGCAAGTTCTGCGATAACGGTAAGCGTCGATTCACATTATAAGATTTTTGCTGTTGCGGGAAGCGGAGGCAGTATATCACCCTCCGATTCAACTGCTGTCAAACCCGGCGAAAATCAGACTTATACCTTGACTCCGGACCAAAATTATGCTGTTGCCGAGGTCTTTGTAGACGACATATTGATTGATGACAGTGTTTTGGCGAGTGGTGATGGGAACAGCAAATCGTATACTTTTTCAGAGGTCGGAAAAAACCATTCAATTATTGCAACGTTTGCAAAACAGAACGATCTGCCCGGAGCCACAAGGACAAATAGTTCATCTTCTGATAGCGCATCGTCAGGTGGTGTTTTGACAAGTGGTGACGGAAACAGCAAATCATATACTTCTTCAGAGGCTCCCGAAAACCGTTCGATCATTACGACGTTTGCAAAACAGAGTGATTTGCCTCAAACCATAAGAACAAACGCTTCATCTTTTGACGATGTATCGTCAGAAGGTGTTACATCGTCGCTTGGAACATCCTCGAAAAGCAGCTCATCCTTTGATGATACATCTGTTTCCAGAAATACGTTATCCTCTCAGGCACCGTCTTCTGCTGCATCCGATTCTAAAACGGACGATAGTAGCACACCGATATTTCTGACATGGATTGCTGTAATTTCATCAGCGGCGGTATTGCTTTTCCTGATTTTCCGGAAGAGACATTTACACATTAATCGCTAAATTATTTTAGTCTAATTTAGACAAGCGGACATCCATTTTTAATGGGTGTCCGCTTGTTGCATGAATCGTGTTATTGTCTTTATTAAGGTTTAAAGAATTGAAATTAATAAATAAACTACGAAGTTCGAGCAAAATGGGGGACAAGGAAGTGCTTTTATAATGAGCCAATAAAGGTTTCGATTTCCGCATTGACTTGTTCGGAGTTATCACCGTTTGAAAAATGTTTGGCATTTTTGATAATGTGCATTGGATACCCGGTCTTGGCTGACCACGCCTGACAGTATTGCTTTACTTTTCCGGTATGATCGCTTTCGCCCAGCAGTATCAACACAGGAAAGGAAAAATTTACATCTCTGTTTTCAGTAGAAAATTTTCCATAGGCAATATCCATCTGTTCAATGATCTGTTCTTTTGTAGATGATTTTAGTATTTCCATCATCTTTTCATACGAATATTTTGTTTTTGAGACTGACTTGGCCATACTTTTGCGCAGTACATTACAGGGAAACAATTTTGCCATTGGTTTAACTCGTTTTAACCACCACAAATCGGTTTTTGAGTAGTATGCAAGCCCAAAAGGGGTTGTATCCAGTGCAACAAAACCTGCTACCATGTCTGGAAACAAAGCTGCAAACATTTGAGATGGATATCCGCCCAGGGACATCCCAACCAAAACCACGGTATCAATTTTCTCTTTATCCAGTATGGCTTTTAACTCTATTGCAGTTTGCCGATATGTAAAATTTTGATATGGTCGTGACAATCCATGTAAAGGAATATCCCATGTAATTATCGTATATTTGCGTTCAAGATAATTAATTTGTTTTTCAAACATGCTGTGATCGGCAGTTACACCATGTGTAAAGACAATGCACCTTGCAGCACTGTCTTTGTTTCTCTGAATCCAGTAGTGTACATCTCCATTCTCAGAATGAATCCTTTTATGTTCCAAATCATAGTCACCTTTCTGCATGAATTATTGGATAATCAAATCTTTTTCCGCTATTGAATTTGGATATAATATGAAGCTCAATCTTTATCCTGTGTTTTCCCAATTTTGTTATGAAGCACTTATTAAATTGTAATCAATTTTTCTTCATTCTTAAGGATATTCGTTAATCCTTCGCCCCAATAGAGGACATCTATGCCAAGATCAACAAGTTTATCATATACCCCTAATTGTTCTGCGCATGCTCTGCATGCTGAAAAATGTACACCTACATTTTGGGCAATTTTGATTTTGTTCTGGATAAACTCATTTTCTGCAACTAATTTAGCGGTAGCACCCCAGATAATGACGGTTACTGAGTCCCACCAATGTTCCAGTATACTGTTTGTCGCATACATCATTACCATTTTGTCAGAGGTCAGAATATCTGCGTTTGTCCAGAGAATATTAAGTCGATTTGCATTTTCCAAAATACCCACCTACCTTATAAAGTTAATAATCAGCCGTTTCTTTTTTGCTATGCGTATTGAAACTTTGATAATTACTTGGCTGTTTTCTTCTTTGCCGCAATTAAGGAAAAAATATCACTTAGTTCATCGGTACTAATAACTCTGTAATGAATCCAGCCACCCTGTTTACCGCAATGATAGCGATTTTTCCATAACTCATTTGCTTTTGCCGATAAAGTAGGCAGTATCTTGTTTACAGCCGCGACGCAGGAATCACCAAGTTGCAATGTTATTGTAAATGCTCCCGATTCAAAAAAAGCATAACATAAATGGCTCGATTTGTGACTATATTTGTAGCCCCAACCATAGCTATTGCCAAAAGGAAATTTTATTTCTTTTTTTAAATCGTAATGGGCATTAAGATATTTTTCAAGTTCCAGCAAATTATGATAGCTTTCTGTCCCAAGATACTTTTTGATAAAATCTTCAGAAGGGGGAACATTTTTATCTAATAATCGTTCATACATATATTTTCATCACCTAAAATATTTTAAACGATTTGTTGACTGTATATTGTTCGACAGAGTGTTCAAAATGTCATCCAAATCGCTTTCTTTGCTCAAAATAGGAAGCCAACAGCACTAAGCAACATAATTAAAGAAAGAGCTACAACTTCAGACCTTGTTAAAAGCATACGCCCAACATTCTGAACATAAGTTTTATATTCTTCACCAAAAGTGGGAAGGAGCAGTCTCTTTTCTTCAACAACCGCATTCACATATTGAAAGGCAAAAATAATGCATGCAATGATTATTCCGCCTAAAGAGCGCAGAGAAAGCATAAAACCAGCCTGCAGTATTATGAAAGTCCCATACATCGGATGACGAACTTTTGCATAATATCCGGTTACCAGTAGTCTTTCTGGGGTGTTACTTTTTTCGTTTCTTACGCTATGATTCTCCATCGTTATTTTTGAAAGCTTTATGGTGCCATAACAGATAAGAATCAGTCCGTATGTAAAATAGATCAAATCAATTTTTGAAAATAATACTCCGCCCAAAGAGAACCAGGGCATAAAGTTGTTCCATGGACGAAAATCTGGTAAAGAGGTGAAAATATATTTGATAAAATAATAAAGTACAATATATCCTGCAACATCGCAAACTAAACTTATGACTTTGTGAAGTACGCTGGATGATTGCAATTTATTATAGTATTTATCAAAATGAAGCTTTTCTTCATATTTTAGCATAACTTTCTCCTTGTAAAACAGTCCTTTGTTGCGTTAATAATACTCTTAACTTCCATAAAATGAAACACTTTGTACGAAACTTTATCGCGATTTGTACGATTTAACATAACAACAATTGAATGTTATTAACAATAAAAAATTCTCCAGCCGTCCTTTAGAATGGCTGGAGATCTTTTTGATTCTTATAAAGCCATGGCGTATATTTTTTTAACGTCTTTTTTGGTAAGTGGCACAAATCCATATGCAAGTCCACCATTGGCAGCCTTTTCAGACATGATGTCAAAGTGAGTCTGATCAATGCCAAGTTCTTTGAGGTGGCTAGGCATTCCAATCATGTTAAAGAACTCTCTGGTTTTCGCAATAGCTTCCTTTGCAATAGCCATTGGTTCTTTGGATGAATCAATACCCCACACATTTACACCATATTCCGCAAACTTGCCGACCGTTTTCTCACTGAGAATATATTCCATCCAGTACGGAGTTAAAAGGGCAAGTCCTGCACCATGAGTTATATCATAGAATGCGCTCAATTCATGCTCCATAGGATGCACAGTCCATGCTGTGCCTTCTCCATAACGGATCAGGCCATTGATTGCCAAACTGGATGCCCACATGAGATTTGCGCGGGCCTCATAGTCATCAGGATGTTCGACTGCAATCGGCGCATATTTTATGACAGTCTTAAGAATGCCTTCCGCAATGCGTGCTTGGAGAAAAGCACCTTTTGTGTTATTAAAATAGTTTTCAAAAGTATGGCTCATGATATCAGAAGAGCCCGCAGCAGTTTGATATTTGGAAACGCTGAATGTGTACTGGGGATCCATAATTGAGAATACAGGCTTCGTTAATTCATTTCCGGTACCCCATTTTTCGTTTTTATCCATATCGGAGATAACTGCAAAACCGTCCATTTCAGAACCAGTGGCCGCTAGAGTAAGTATGGCGGCAATAGGAAGCACTTTTTTAATTTTATTGCTGTCTAGGACAAGATCCCATGGGTCACCATCGTAGCAGGCGCCTGCCGAAACAACTTTGGCACAGTCTATTGTACTGCCGCCGCCAGCCGCCAGAACGCCTTCAATGTCTTCCTGTTTGCAGATTGCAACTCCTTTTTTTACGGTCTGAATCCGTGGATTAGGTTCGACACCGGAAAGTTCAAATACCGTGATGCCGGCTTGTTTCAGCTGTTCCATAATCTGATCATACAAGCCTATTCTTTTGATGCTTCCACCGCCATAGACGAGAAGTACTTTCTTTGCAATAGAGGACATTCTCTGTCCAAGTTTGTTGATCTGACCCTTTCCAAAATACACATCGGTTGGAATATGGTAATCAAAATTTTTCATTGCGTCTGGCCTCCATTTATTTAAAATGTTGTTATTTGGCAATCATTCGAGCTATAAATGAATTATCCATTGTAATAATGTTCCAAAGCTTTATTCCATTAATCAAAAAGTCCAAAGTTTTTGTCAGCGGCGTCAAAGTATTTTGTCGTATCAGGCTGATTTTAAAGATAGATGATGGTTCTTTTCATATGACAAACATCATATTTTCGGCCGGTCCAAATAAACTCCACTTCACAGTCGCAACTCTCATACACCACTTGAAATCACTCGTACTGACAAAGAAATCCTCTTATGGGTGCTTCCTTGAATAATCTTTCCGCCCGTATAAGAATAACCTCCGTGTTTTTTGAATTCCGGAGTGCCATCCGGGTAATTAATTTACAAATTGTACGAAGCCATTATAGTTCTGATAATTCTTGTTTGCAACGTTTGTTAGGACAAACTGTATAAATAAGCAAAACAATTTTTGCGTCAAGTTCGATTGACAGGAGGAAAGTCTGTTTGGAAAACAAGGTGAAAGAATACAGAGAAAAGTTTGGATATTCTCAAGGACAATTAGCCGAACTTGCCAATGTATCACGCCAGACTATAAATCCATTGGAAACCGGTAAATATAATCCATCTATTTTTCTTGCCTACAAGCTTTCAAAAACATTTCATGTGTCAATTGAAGAATTATTTTTATTTGAGGAAAACAAGTAATGAATTTATTGGTCCTTTTGATTGGTGCTATATTCATGTCTAGCCTTTCTTTTAGTAACTAATTTTTTCTTATTTTAAAAAGATTATTGATCTTATTATAATATTAAAAGAATACACTGTAAATAATGAATCAGTTCACAAAATTGCTTCTTTTTATTCCATGTTTTTGAGTGCCTGTGCCATTGGAATTTTGCGTACTTTTTTCATCTGAATCAGGAATACAAGCAGATAGCACACAACGCCTATCCCGAGCATAGCCGGATGAATCCACGGTGCAATATAGAAAGTAAGCCATCCATTTATTTTCTTCATGAAAATATAATATAACTCCTTCATAATAAGGCAGGAGAGCGGTAGACTGATGATAAGGGATAAGCCGACCACAATCGTCGTAGCAGTATTGTAGAGCTTTCCGGCTTCTTTATTGTTGTATCCAAGAATTTTCACCATGGAAATTGCCTGTGCATTTTTTTCAACGATCAATTTTGCCAACAGATACATCAGGAGCATATACAGGATTGCCGAAAAGCCACAGAGCATAGGGAACATAAAACCCATGGAATCATCGAGCTGATCTGCAACAACAGTCAGATCGTCAGATGTGATAACGGAAGCAATATAAGCATCATTGATATCCGTCAGCTTTTTATTCGAGAAATAGCCGCTGAAATAGTCAGCATCATAGCCAAAGGTATCATTGAAAGTATCCTGTGACATAAATACGGTAAGTGCTGCTGGATAATTATAATGACCAGCAATGGTGAATGTATAGCTTTTATTTTCATATTCCTTTTGGAGCGTGATGCTGTCACCGACCTTTAATCCGTATTTTTCAAGGTAGCCGTCTGAAACGATTACATCGCCGGATTTTTGAGGAAGGGACAGATTGGAAAGATAGGTGGAATGATCGGCAATACCGTAAACAGTGATTTTTTCACCATCGTTTTTGATATTCAGTGAGGTCACACAGTATTTTTCAGCGTCCGCATAATTTGTTTCAGAGGGGGCTTTCAAAATATACTGATAGTCTGCAATGTCCGATTTCTGCACATCGGCTTTGAAATTGGACAATAGGGGAGACATAATCATCCCATAAAGCAAAAGAACGCTTGCAAACAGAATCCCGAAAAAGAGTGTTATGTATGCCGGCAAATTCTGCAGAATAATCCTTAGACGGAAACGAGTAATAAATTTCCATTCCGGCAGTTTTATAACCTTTTTCTTTTGTTTATGTTTCAGATTATGCCGCAAAAATTGAAGCGGCGGAAGAGAAAGTGTTCTTATTAATACCAGCAAATTAACGAGCAGAATAATGATACATGGAATTACTGTGGTTTTTATAAAAGCGTCGGCATTCCAGATTGTGGTATAGGTCGGCAGCGAATAACTGTGGTAATACATTCCGGCACAGATGTCTTTCATGAAAGTATATCCGATGATGTTGCCAATAACTGCTGCTGCAAGTGTTACCAGCATCGGGAGTGTCAAATAGTGCCGCAGAAGTTCTCCACGGCTGTAACCGGAAGCACGAAGCGTACCAATAACAGAGGCTTCCTGCTCCACAGTGCTTTTAGTCGTGACAGCGAATACAAAGGCGAGAACAACGATCACAACATATAAAAGGTATGTCATCATGGATCGGTCACTGCCCATATCGTCACCCGTGAACTGTATCGCTTGATTATCAGAGCGTTTAATAAAGTCAGTAAGCATCCCGCTGTCCTTTAATAGATCCTCTATATCATCAGCCTTATCAGACTGCATTTGTTTGCTTAATGTTTGGTCATTATTTCTCCATGCGTAGCAGTATTTTTCACTGTTGTTACTGATGCTGTTATACGCTTTGTCTGAAACAATAGCCACACAAAAGCGTTTGGCATCCAGCATCATATCCGAATTGTTCTTGAAAAGTGCGCTGTAATCAGACAGAGCGATAGTTCCACTAATGGTATAGGCTTTGTTGTCAAGCTTTAAAGTGTCGCCAACGGAAATCTTGTTGTTTTGCGCATACAGGCGATCAATTGCAATCTGGTTGTCCTCTGTGGGTATCGTACCTTCCATAAGGCAAACCTTGTTTATATCGGTGCGGTCTTTAAAAATACGGATGGAATTATTGTCTTTAAGTGTGATATCTTTATAGAACAACTCGGAAATAGAAATGTTTTGATTTTCAAGTTTACTGGTCAGGTCATCGTCCGCTTTTTTCCCAAGGGTGAAATGCCCATCCTCAATATTGTATTTTTCGAAGCTTTCATTATAAGTTTTTACCATACTGTTGTCTGCCACCAGAAAACCCGAAACAAATCCGATGGTCAGCACAAGAAACAAAAATAAAGAAATATATTTTCCAACATTTTGTTTAAGTTCCCTTGGCAGGCGTTTTTTAAGTGGATTTCTCATTGTAATCGCCTTCCTTACCAATCAAGTTCTGTTGCGGAAATTTTTTCAGTGTTCAAATCATTATGACGAATCATACCGTCGCGCAGCTTTATCACTTGATCTGCCATGTGTTTGATTGCATCATTGTGCGTAACGAGAATAACCGTATTTCCAAACTTACGGTTGACGTCTTCAATCAGTTTCAAAATTTCTTTTGAGGTTTTATAGTCAAGTGCTCCGGTTGGTTCATCACACAGAAGAATATCCGGATTTTTAATGATTGCTCTGCCGATAGCACAGCGCTGTTGCTGGCCACCCGAAAGTTGGCTTGGAATTTTATCCTTATGTTCCCATAACCCCAACGTTTTCAGAAGATCGGTAAGCGGCAGTGGCTTGTCGGAAAGATATGCACCCACCTCAATATTTTCCTTTACCGTTAAATTCGATATCAGATTATAGGACTGGAACACGTAGCCGAGATGCTTTCTCCGGTAAAGAGAAAGTTGTTTATCATTCATGCTGCCGACCATCTCACCCCCAATAGAAAGGGTACCGCTGTCAGCGGTTTCAATGCCGCCGATGATGTTGAGAAGGGTGGATTTTCCAGAACCAGATGGACCAAACAAAACACAAATTGCTTCTTTTTCTATTCCACAGGAGATTCCGTGCAATATTTCCGTGTAGTTGGTTCCATCACCAAAAGATTTTTTAATTTCATTCATTTCAAGATACATGCTTTTCATCTCCGTTTTCTTTTTTTAATTTACTGTATATTCTTTCTAGATCGTTTTCTGATATTTTCGCCAGCAATGCGTAGACAGCGAATTTTACGTCTGAATTTTCCGGCAGCAAAGCGTCCAGATTAGTTTGAATCGTTTTAAAATAGCTCAAGTGTTTTTTTGTTAGCCAAAGCATTCCCTCCATTCAATAAAGACAGGGAGGACACAAAAAATTTCTATGATTGCTTCATAAATCATTTGTACAAATGGCATTCTCTAATCATAAGGTTAGTTTGCATATCTACTGCCACACAAAGTTTTTTCTCTTTTTCCTTTTGCTATGTAATACTGTTGCACAGTTAGCATTGAGTAACTGCATATCCTAAAAACTGGGAGTTTATATAAACTCCCAGTTAATGTGTCTTACTTATTTGTGCATCTGCCTTATGAATAGAAAGTTCATAGTTCCGTATTGCAATTTCTATTGTGTTGCCAATCTTAGCATTTCTGAATGTTTTCATCTAACCCTTCCTTACTGATAAGTATTTTAGAATTAATTAACTCAAAAACTAAAATGTTTGGTTAGTTTTTGCTAACTATATATATATTAGCGCATGCTAACTTAGATGTCAATCAATTTTAAGTTCGTTTTGATTACGATGGTAAATTTTTGGCAAATTGCAAAGAATTATTAGTAATTGCTAACTGTATAATGTAAAAAATCACGATGATTGTCTTATCCTTATGCTTAACTTTTTATAAGAACTATAGCAAAAGAAACAGGAAAGTAAAAAAACAGAATCGTCAAGTTTGGCGACTCTGTTAGTGGTATGAATGTTCTTATGGTATTTATTCAAAAAATCCAGTAAGATCAAGGACTTACGATCAGTAAAAAACAGTATTTACATCAAAAGTTAAAAATTAATTCTATTATCAGAGTATTCCATAGTTACAGAATAGTTCAAAATAATGTTTGTGCGTGGATTTTCATACTAATACTGTTAATTAACGTTCACTGAATTTGTTTTTTCTAATCCTTCATGTTTGCTTTTGATCAAATACTCACCGGGAGTGATGTCTGCAAACAGGTAGACACCATCACTGTTTGCTTCTTTAAGCTGTATCAGGATATGATTATCTTCAACTATACGGTAAAGAGCTACAATAGCGTGTGAAACTGGTTGCTCTTTGTAGAGTATTTGTCCGCTGATTGTACCATTTCTGCATGCAATAATCTCGTATAGGAATAAATTCATAACGATAATATCTTTAGGTTTTATATCAAAAAATGCTCTTTTATAAAAGGAATATCCATCCTTGATCGCTGAGATCCAGTATTTTCCTGGTTTTAATCCGTATACGAGATATTCACCATCGGTATTCGATGTTGTTATTGCTGCGATTTTGCCGGAGTTATTATATTTTTGTATAATGATTTTTGCATCAGATAGTTTATTTCCTATATCGTCCCTGACTGTACCATAGATTGTTCCTAAATTTAGAAAACAATCAGGCTTGAGTTCAATGATTACAGAGAGGGGGTCGCCAATTTTTAAAGAAATTCGATACTCCATAGATGTTTTATAGTTATCAGCAGTGGCAATTACATAATAATTTCCTGCTGGCAGCACTTTTAAAAACGAAAAGTTTCCCTGAGAATCTGTTATGGTGTGATCAATTGGGTGATGGTTTCTATCGAGGACTTTAACGGTTGCCTCTGCTATGGGTAAACAATGTCCAATTACTTGTCCTGTCAGTTTGGTGTCAGGTACAGCAGGAACTTTTTTCAGAGACAAATCCACAGAGACTTCCTGTCTGGGTTTGACTGTGAAAACTTTAGATCTCTCAAGCTGTAAGACATCAATAATGGTCATAATGGCACCTGCTTTAAACAACGTTAATTTGAGCAAAAGATTTTATGACATATTGGCCTTCCGCCACGTTACCGAACAGATATCTTCCACCGCTGTTCGTTTTGGTAATCTGGACGATTGTCTCGGTGGTTCCAACAATCTGGTAAAGCGCTACCGTGGCATTTGCAATTGGAAGAAGTGTGGTCTGGCTGGTGATAAGTCCGCTTATTGTACCCGTATTTGTTTCCGGATTTGGAATTAGGAAAAGGTTTAAAGGAGTTATTTCGGTATTTGTCAAAGTTTGGATTGCGCTCTCAGTTTGAAAGTATCCCTCTTTGTTGGCAATAGCAATGTAGTCACCATCGGCAAGGTAAGGAGCAAGATATTGGCCGGAACTGTTGGTAGTGGTGGTCAAAATCAGAGTCCTTACATCTTCTGAAACCGAGTAAATATTGACGGTTGCATTTTCAATCGGCTCCAATGGTGCTGATTGATTCACTTTACCGAAAAGGGTATTTAAAGTCGCATCCGGATCAGGCGAAAGCTCTATATTTAACGTAGATGGGCGATTGGCAAGTATCGATACAGAAACAACGTCTGGTGTAAGATAACCAGTCTTTGTAGCAGTTACCCGATAAGAGCCTGCGGATACACTTGCAATCGTATACTGACCTAATGGACCGGTTATGGTGTGTGCGAAAGGAATGTTATTTGTATCAAATACCTTAAGAGTAGCACCAGGCAATGGTTCGCCACCCGATGTCACGGTACCAGTTAAAACACCTGCTGTGGAAGCAGTGCTTAGAGTCAACTGCAAATTTGCAGTTTGTTCTTCTGTGCCAAGTAGAGAAATCTGTGGACTACGTTTAAGATCATATTGATCTATTTTAGGCATATATTTTATCCCCTAACTAATAAGAAATTATGAAGTAACCTTGTTCTCCACATTACATAGTATGATTTTCCGTAAATAATGTTGATGAAATTTTGGGTGCGGGTGGCTATATAGCATTTGTATCTCGCGGACCCGCATGAATACGGGCAAAACAAAAGACCGACAATTAAAAATTGTCGGCCCTTTGTTTTCTCTGAGTGAAATTATAGGACTCGGATAAATCCAGTAATACCAATGGCTTGCAGGAAATCCGCAAGCAGTATTTACACCCCAAAAGCATCTTGGTTATATTGCCCTATCTATTACATTTAATCTCATCAGGAGCTTCAGCATAATAATTCCCTTGGCAAATGCTGATTTTTCCAGACAAATTCGAGTTCTCCGTAATTTTTGATACATCATTTAAGCTCACTGACTGTTTGAAAATTTAGATTTCTCTGCTGGGTGTTGTATGATTTCTCACTAGTAAAAAATTCAATTTCAGATGCTGCGTCGGGATTGTTAAACGGAACTCTAAAATTCGGCTAAGGTGACAGAGGGTATCCTTGTATTAATGACCGCAAACCCCTTAAAAATTTTAATTTGTAGGATTACCGGCTGCTTGGGCTTTATGTACGTTTTTGGCTATATACCGCGTTTACACCTCGATACAACAGGACAAGCGCCGCACTTAGCAGTACCCCGCCCAAAATGTCGGTTAGCCAATGGACGCCCGATACCAACCGTCCAATTACCATAAATACAGTAAATATCGCAAATACGGTGTTTACAGCGTCTTTTACAGCTCTATTGCGAATCAGACGGCGAAACTGCATCATGGCGGTAGGGATCACACACAGAACCAGCATGGTGGTGGAGGACGGATAGGATGCTTCCAAAATACCGTCGATTAAAACCGGTCTGTAATTTACACGATAATATTCGAAAAAGACATATGCGCCCATGACCAGCACATAAAAGCCACCCAGCACAAGAATGCTGCTATCCACACGAAGAAGGCTTTTGCGCCGTATGAGCTGTGTAAGCCCTAACACAGCAAATCCAAGTGCTACAAAGATAGGCACAAGTCCTAAATAGTCAGTAATTGTATAAAGCATCCAGTTTACGCCGAATAGGTTATGCACCCACCCGTTAATTGATGCGAAGCCAACGGCAGAGCTGCTTGGCCCGATGGGTTTCACATCAATATGCCGTATCAGCATTGTATAAAGTATAAACAGTACGAATAGGTGAGAGGCGGGCAGAAAGCTACCCAGAGAACAAGAATTTCGTTTCATTTTTAAAGCTCCTTTTAATGAGGTTTAAGTGTTTTTACGCACTTACTTTACCTCCAGAAGCCAAAAAGTGGTAGAATCCAGCCGTCACAATGCCGACACGATTCGTGTCATCAGCGTTTTAACATTAAAATTCCCTTAATGAGCAGAAACAGAAATGTGAGCGAAGCGGCATACGGTTCGCGGCTCAGAATGAAAACTAGAACACCAGATATGCTGAGAAGCAAAGAGAAGCCGCTTTTGAATTGATTCCAAAATCGCACTTGCCTTCCCTGTAAGGCAAGTGTTGCAAGCCCGCATAGAATGGTGAGCGACACAAGCGTAAAGTATGTGACTTTCATGTACAAGGGTATCGACATCAGGGAGAGCAGGGAGACAATGTGGATTTTTTCATTTTCCGCCTGGCCAAACAATGGAAAAAACAAAAACAGTGCCATGGCGCAGTCCAGCAGGCCAAATACCAGATCCCGCATTTGCAGCATTTCCTGAACATGGTCATTTTGTGCAATACTGACCAATTCCTCGCCAGACAGGAGTTCATCAATAGACACAGAAAAGAAGCTCGCAATTCCCTTAAGGGAATCGATGCTTGGGTAGCCGCGTCCAGACTCCCATTTTGATACAGCAGTACGTGATACAAACAGCGCCTCCGCAAGCTCCTCCTGCGTGAGTCCTTTCCGCTTACGAAGTTCCTGCAATTTTTCGTTAAAATCCATAGGAAAATCTCACCTTTCAAATTTCATTTTATCGCTTTGCCGCATTATATAAAATACATGCTGTTTGCAAACACCAATTATATGGTATCAAGTAAACATTATGTGAAGTTCGTATTTACTGTTAAGTTATTACTCATTTTATATATTTGCGGGTCCTCTCATTTTAGTGTGTATGAACGATTCTGTTTCTTGAGGGGCTCAGCTTACAAGCTTTTTACAACCAGATTACAGCTGCACAATCTTTGTTGCAATATTTGTACAAAATTTGTGATCATGCTCAACAAATAGAATTGTGGGTTGAAATTTAAGTAATAATTCTTCAATCTGCATTCTGGAAAAAACATCAATAAAATTGAGAGGTTCATCCCAGATTAGCAAATGCGATTTTTCGCAGAGACTTTTGGCAATTAGGACTTTTTTCTTCTGTCCACCGCTAAAATTCTCTATATTCTTTTCAAATTGCGTTCTTGAAAAATCAAACTTGCGGAGAATTGCCTTAAATAGGCTTTCGTCTATATCGTTTTTTGAAGCAAAATCAGATAAATTTCCACTAAGGTAAGAAGTATCCTGTGATACATAAGAAATCAGAAGACGGCTGCCTATTTCAAGACTTCCAGAGTGGTTTATATCTTCTCCGCAAATTAGTTTAAGAATATTTGATTTGCCCGAACCATTTTTACCAGAAAGAGCGATACGGTCGCCCTCTTTAACAGTAAAACTGATACTCTGGCAGACAGATTTTTCACCGTAAAAAATTGAAACATCATTAAGCGACACAAGCTGCTTTTTGTGATACGAAAGCTGTGCAATTTTAAGACTTTCGGATTTCTCAAGATTTTTAAGCAGATTTGATTTATCAGTGATTGCTGTTTGCTGCCTTGCTTCAATTGCTTTAGCCCGTTTCATTGCCTTCTTTGCTTTTGCTCCCTCAGCTGGGCGGCGGTTGGAGCTTTTTTCGGTCTTTGTAGGGTCAAAACCGATTTTTCTATTTTCAGCCACAGCAGACCATGTGGCTTTTTCTCTTGCGGTCTTTTCAAGACGTCTGATTTCCTTTTTCAGCTTGTCATTTTCGGCAATTTCAAAATTGTCCTGGCGTTCCTTGTTCATTTGCCATGTAGAAAAATTGCCGCGCTGGATGTCAATGTTCGTTTTATTGATTGAAAGAATGTGATCGATACAGCCATCAAGAAAAGCTCTGTCATGCGAGACTAAGATAAATCCTTTTTTACTGTTCAAATAATTGCTAACAATTTCTCTTCCGTGAATATCAAGATGATTCGTAGGTTCGTCGATCAGCAAAAAGCTGTTTTCTTTTAGAAAAAGTGTTGCAAGTAGAACCTTAGTCTGTTCTCCATTTGAAAGAGTGTTAAATGGACGATAGAGTACATCTTCTGAAACTTCCAGAAAAGATAACTCCCGTATAAGCTCCCATTGCAGATAATCTGGGTAAATACTGCCGATCACATCGATTGTGTTTGCAAGCTTATCAAGCACTTCATAGGGAAAGTATTCAAATGTAATGGAAGCAGATATCGTACCTATATATTCCAATTTTCCGAGTAAGAGATTCAGAAAGGTTGTTTTCCCACGACCGTTTCTTCCGGTAAACCCCAGTTTCCAATTAGTATCTATCTGGAAACTGACATTTTCAAAGATATTATCGTAGCTACCTTCATAAGCAAAGGTTAAATTTGAAATATTGATTAGTGACATAACTTTTTTGTCCTCCTGTGTAAATTGAGAGCTGCAAGAAAGTCAATTCTTGCAGCTCTCAAATACACTTATATCTGCCTATATAATGGCAGGACAGAGTTATATCAGTTGAGTGAAAAAAGGCAACTTTCTTGCAGAGACATAACAAAACTAGCGGAACATACCGCTTTTAGATTTTGTAATGCCTTAAAATATCAGCAAGAAATATTGCGCATCTTTTCAACTCCAATCCATCAATTTTGTATTATTATATCAAATACAAATTATTTTTCAAGTAGAACATACTTCCTCTTCATCAATTTTCCCATTAAAAATTCTTTTATCAATAGGTGGTAGTTAATTAGTCAAGTCTGGTCAAAAAAGAAAGCCATTTCGTTCGTGTGTGTGTGGAATAAAATGACTTTTGTTAGTGAGTTATTTGCTCAGCTTTTGAATGAAACCATTAAATGGTACGGTCGATCACTGTGACTTTCGTAATCACATCGCGTAGTCGATCTTTGCCGACCATGTATTCCAGTACCTCGTCGGCGGAGTTACACCATTTTTCGGTTTCTGGCCGATTGGCTTCACTAATATTGATCTTTCCTTCGGGATGAGTGATAGTATATGTGATACTGTTCCATATAAACTCCACTTCACCGCCGCAATTCATACACCACTTGAAATCACTGATACTAACAAAACGATTCTGCTCTAGGGTGTTCCCTTGGATAATCTTTCCGCTCATATAAAAATAGCCTCCATATTTTTTGAATTTCGGAGCGCCGTCCGGGTAATTGATTAGTTTACTAAAGTTTGGATGATTGTTTTTCCACATTATAATATAATCATGAGGTTTAGTATGGCTTCTTGGATTGTCATGATCCGTATGATGTTGTTCTCTGTCACCTAACCTATTATCCACCTATATGTGTCTCCCTGTATCCATCTTTATTTATATCGCCAGAATTACCGACAAGGCGTTGATCCTCCGGCTTGTTTGGTCTTTGTTTCCATTTTATCGTTCAATCCATTAACCAGTTCTTGAATATTGGTCATCATTACTCACCACTTCATAATACAAAGTAATTGCTATATTATCTTAAAAAATTAATTAACCATAATGCAAAGTTAATTTAGCCCTTGCTGCTACCCAATACTTCTACATATCACAAAAGCTAAAACTTATTTTTTCAATTCTATATGAATAAGTACATTGGAATTTTTTTGGTCAAGCGACTCTTGATGACATTTTCGACTGTTCTGCTGTTGGAATTGGCTCATTCATATCAACAATCGTAAAACCATTTTTGACAAACGCGTTTACATAATCTGACAGCGTCCTGTGTCTATAAAGAAGAGGAGCACGCATTCCTTCAATTTTTCCGACCCATTCTTTGGGATTATGATAATCGGAAACAAGTACTTCTATGCTTCCATTATTTTTTATCCATTTTGTTTTCTTTACCCTTAAAGCATGGATGCAATATCGATATAAAAACTATCCCATTTGGCTGTGCTTTATTAATCCATTCATCTACATCAACTTGATTCCAACATTCAGTCGAACTATCATTTATCATCTTTTTTTCACAATTACATGTTTATCTGCTTGTTTTAGTCTTTCGATTGTCTGGTTCAGTTGAATCATCTATTCTATATAGACAAACTGGGAAGCTCAATAATCCTCTAAGCTTCCCAGTTTGCAATAACCTCAAGTCTTTGGCATTATAATCTTTCCAAACTCATCGTACGAAAAACTTGACAGTATTTTTGAAATCCATCCGGTCCAATGATATAAATGTTAGGCATATAGGCTAATCTTTTTCTGGAATACGCAATACGTTCCAGACCATTATCAATTGCCGTGTGATTGCTTAACGCTACATCCACATGTTTGTTCATTGCCTCACCAACAAAGTAATCCAATGATTTCAGGTATTGTTTCACTTCGGTCTTTGTCCAAGGCGGCGTAGTACCTCCCCATAGGGCTGCCATGTGATTTTCTCCATTTTCTGTTACGGGAAATATATAACTCAGGCAGCCAGGAGTATGGCCAGGTGTGCTGTAGACGAATATTGTTTTGTCACCTAATGTTACGGTATCTCCATCTTGCAGATAATGATCAATAGCGTAATCTTTCCATGTTTCAGGTCTGTCCGGCTTTGTCGGATGTTCCTGCCAGAAAATATCATCCACTTTGGAGAGGTATGTGTCCACATGATATTGTTTAACAAACCATTTACCACATCCTGTATGGTCAACATGGCCATGCGTTAGAAGCAGCTTTTTAATGGTGTCAGGATTCCATCTCACATCTTTAATTGCAGCTACGATAGAATCAAAAGCTTTTTTTGACGGCCAAATAGCATCAATGATAATCAATCCATCATTTGTCTTTAATACGAAGCAGTTTGTTTCTCTTTGGGCAACGATCAGTAGGTCATCAAAAATAAGCGAATGGGTAAAAAACGACATATCCTCCATTGCTCTAATGGTTTCGCTCGAAAATGCTGGTTTATCTAGTCTCATTATTTAATATACACTCCTCTGTACAACTTGTGTTTTATTCTTGCACAGAGGGAAAACGATTCTTTGGTGGCATGCCATCACTTCCTTTTTAGATATTTATCGGCTCCGATCAACTGCGAATCCCAAATTGTATCAGCAGCTTTGAATAATAATATTAGCTGCTTGTTCAGCATTAATTTTTGATACATCCACTTTATGTGTGCTGAGATTTTCATATAAAGGTATGCGGTCCATACTTCTACGAATTACATCTTCAGTACGAATACCTGCATCAATATCCTTTTTCAAATGCGAGAACAATGCTTGTTTATCACATACCAAAGAAATCAAATGGGTTTTGCAATTCGCCGTATCAAGACGTGAAATAATATCGTCAATAATACTTTGTTCATGCATTACCCAGCAAAACACGATGTTTTCGTAGGCGGAACATTTGATAAAGTTATTTAGGAGGAAACAAATATTCTCGACTACCATTTGTTTCGTTTCATCAGTGACTTGAAATGGGTGCATATCCCAACACCAATCTCCATCTAAAAAAGCGCAATTATTCAGTTTGTTTTTGATAATTTGGCAGGTAGCGGTTTTTCCCACTCCCATTGTTCCGCCAATTAAAAATACATTTTTCATGCTAACCCTCTATATATTTTATTTGACATCTTTTTGTTGTATAAGCACTGCTTTTATGATTAATGATTTTAGGTGCTAAGGGAGGAAAGCTTTAGCATTGGTACTAACATTGTGCGAAGTTTGGAGAATGCTCCGAGCTAGCTGTTGTGATCGTCAAACATCTTATCTGCCAAAGATGTTAAGTACTCCATGCAGAAGCATTGTTGAATAGCAGTTTTTAGTTTTGAGACGCAATGCCCCTAAAACAATACCGAAACAGAGACCCGTAATAACCTTCCAGATGATAGCATTGGCCAACCCTGTTTCCACATGAAAAGCAATCGTGTCAATATACCCGAAGTGCCAAATGGCAAACAGCAATGTTGACATAACATATGTGATCCACTCTTTTTTAAATAATGTATTAAGCTTATTCCACACAAATCCTCTAAAGATTAGCTCTTCGAATACCGGTGTCACAATTGCAGAATAAATCAACAGGACGATTTCGGATGTACTATTGTTTTTCGTCAATATTGGTGTTGAGATAAACAAGGCAAACGTGATTACGGTAAAGATTATATAGCCAGCCCCAAAGTGTTTTGGGAAAATAGACAGATCTATTCTTCTAAATTTGGCAACAAGCAAAATGAGCGCCGATAGCAGTACCATTGCAAAAAGCGAGGCAATTCTATCAGAGTAATATGTTCTATCAACAACAAGAAAACAAGCACTCTTTATTCCAATACGTAGCAATTGCAGGACAAATAAAAAACCGACTATCTTAGAAACATTTTTAACATAATTCCTACTCATACATTTACTCCATATAGTCTGATTTGATTATACAATGAAAGAGCATCATAAACATTATGCAAAGTTCGGTGAAGATGGCTGATCGTCCATTTTATTCAGCCACTACCGTTCCCAATTTTCCGAACCGTTTTAAGCTGTGAATGTACTCTGCAACGCACACATAATTTTGTAAATCTTTTTCATCTACACCTTGGAAAGCACAGAGTTCGTCCCATAGCATAGTACTTCCTTCTACCATATAAAAACCGCTTGCAATATCTATTCCGACAAAAATTCTGGTAATATCACCACCCCACAAATCGAGGGGGTCTTTGTTTTCAGGACGATAAAAATGTTTGCCATTTCCTGAGCTTTCGAGAAAAAAAGCTTTCGGAATAGGGATAGCACCTTTTGGCAATTTTTCGGCATAATGTGCATTCATTGTAACATTGCCTATAATGGCATCGGTGGCTTTCTTGTCATATATCTCTGTTAAAGCGTATTTGGACTGTAAATAATTGAGCAATTCAACACCAGATTTCCTGTTTGGCTGCAATTTATCTTTATAGTTCATCCAGACAACTTTCCACTGTTCAAAAACTTCTTTTGTCGGCTCTTGTGTTATCATATTGTGAAACCACCTTTGCAAGGTTATAATTCTTATAATTCCGCTTATATCCTATACTTTTTATCCTGCCAGAGGGGTTGATTATATGCAGTTAGATAAAATCGTGCTCAATCGTGAAACAGTATTTAGGTTACCTCATTACGATCAAAAGGCGCAGTAAGGGTACTGTACTGGAATATCGTCTAGATCTTTTGCAATTTTTCAAATATGTTGCGGATACGAGAGGAGAGGGGGATTCGGATTTTTATTATGTCAACACCGATCATTATCAGAACCCATAATTTTTCCTCTGTAAAATATAAATAATGTAAAACCTCACATACGGATTAACCATAGAACCTACATATTATATCATTCATCGTCGTTCCATACAATCACCATTGTGTAATCGCTGATTAGAAGAGATATTGCCGTTGTACGTTATGATTTAATTCAGGCTGCTATAAAATCCAACACTTGTATAATTCTCTCGTCATTAATCATGAATCGGTTATGATGAAGCTCTAGTATATTAAGTATTTCGTTATAAGTTTCAAAGTAAGATTTCTTGCTGATTTTAAGACTTTTCACGTCAAATTTTTGCCTAATCGATTCGATTACAGTATTATCCAGCAGACAATAATTTGATTTCAATAAGTATTTTTTTTCAATTTCACGGGCAATATTAGAAGCTTCCTCAAATGAAAACACGAAATGTCTTTGAGAATTACAACAAATGGTATGCATAACATTGGAATTAATTATAATCCCGCCACTTACTATTTTTTTATTTCCCACAATAAATTCTATTGAATTATCTAAACCAATGGCAATATGTTTTGCCCAATGTTTATGCAAATCTGGCTGATTAAAATCAGCGACTGACAATATGTGATCTATACCGAAATAAAAATCGTGCATAATATTCTCCTCGTCCCGCAGTTGCTTCATCAGGCTACTTCGCTATATTATACGCCTAAAACAAAACTCAAGGGAGTTAAACCCTTGAGTTTTATTTACACCTTTGAAGTAACAGATTGAGCATTCACCAGTTCTTTTTTGATCTGTTCCATACGTTTAACAGGAACATATTGATCGTTTTCGCCGGCTAACAGCAGAACATTCTGCGTGATTTTTTCTATAAAGCTTGATAAGTTGTGCTTTTCTACGCTCTTTAGAAAATCATACGGTGTCTTTGTCCCGGTAATATACATGCCATGTTTTATCTTCCAATCCAGATCAATGCTTTCTTTCATTTTTTCTTTGATGATTTTATTCACAATCAGTTTTTGCTTCATGCTAAGCAGCATCAACAGCTTATTTCCATCTTCTTTAGAAAGTCTATTCAGCATCATATCAAGTCCACTGTAAAAAATATCATAGCAGATGACATTCTTTATTCTTGGGTCAAAAGCTGCGGCTCTCGGCGCAAGATATCCTCCCCATGAAATTCCCATAAGATTAACATCATGCAGATTGAAATAATCAATGACCACAGATGTTGGAACTTCCCAGTCATACCGGAAGGTCAGCCCGTTCTTTCTTGCCTGCCCTTGTCCAGGGCCTTCAAACATAACGAGAGAATAGCCAAAATTGACACAATTTTTAACTACCGGATAAAATTCCTCCATGAACGAATCATATCCGCCATGTACCATGATTGTTCCTTTTGAATTTTCAGCATCAATTTTAATTGCCGGAAGGAAAGTACCTTCAAATGGAATTTCAAATCTTTGAATCGTTTTACCTTCATTTGCTTTCTCAAAGCATTCTCTGAAATTGCGATAACATTTCATTTTTTCCGGTGTATCATCGATCATATAAAATGCAGCCATTCGGTAATAATATGTTGCCTGACTAAATTTGCCCTCGCTTTTTGCCTGCTCTGCTAATTTGCTCCAATTTTCCGTCCAACTTTTCATGTCCTTTATATACGGAGTAATCGTTTTTATCTCTTCTACGCTGGCATTCTCCTCACCGTATGTTACTATGCGGTTTATCTGGAAGTTGAACTGTTCATTTTCCATGAATTCATAAAACATTATTTTGCCCCCTTTTTATTCATTTTCTGTCTACAATGTTTATTATAAATAAGATTTTTAATTTTAACTTTCAAATAGATGCTATTGCTGTTTATAGTGAACCTACATATAAATTGAGTATGGAATATTTTTAATAACTGAGTTCGCTTAATTTCGTTTTTTCTCAATTGCACAATATGGTTCCGCTTTTTGTGCATAAAAAGCTGAGAATAGAATTTTTCTCATTTAAACCACTTGAATTAAGATAAGCGGCATAAAAAGGCTTGTTTGCGCAACAAGGGGGGCGCACTTGTCACGCACAATAAAAAAGACAGCCTGACCCGTTTGGGTCCAACTGCCTTTTGATGCTAGTAATTCCAGCCAGCCTTCAATTGTAAATCAGTGTAGGGGATTGCCTTGTCACACGCTTGAAATCAAAAATTATCTGTGATAAAATATAAATGTCATCGGCGGGTATATAATGTACGATTATATGCTGGATAAGATGGTGGGATACACCCACTTCTTATCCAGCTTTTTTGTTGTAAGGATATAAAACTTTTCTGATTTTGTCAAAAATGGCTACATGGCATATCATATGTATTTGGTAAACTTAATTGTAATAAATTAGAAGAAGGAATTTAACGATTATGAAAAATGCGGACGATGGTGCAGTCAATAGCAAGCCTGATAAATTATGGTCCAAAGACTATATATTCTTAATGATTGCGAACTTCCTGCTGTTTTTTGCTGGGTGTTTACTTCTTACTGTTCTGCCGGTCTACTTAAAGCAAAATGGTGCGGGTGATTTTCAGATTGGCATCGTTGCGGCCGTATTTTACATAACGTCCATGTTCATGCGGACTTTGACATCCAAAGTATCAGCCAGAGTTGGGAGAAAAGTATTGCTTCTGCTTGCAATGTCCATTTTTGCATGTTCCATGGTCGGATATTACCTGTTTGCAGGGATGTCTATGATCATTATACTGAGACTGGTTCAGGGCCTTGGATTTGGCGCCTCGTCAACTCTTTACGGCTCAACGGTAGCCAGCACCATTCCCAATGAGAGAATGGGAGAGGGCATGGGGTTTCTTTGGACTAGGAATTTCTGTCGCATACGTTCTAGGGCCATGTCTCGGTGCGGCGGCCATTTCACAGACATATTTTAAATGGGTGTTTCTGCTGGTTGCGTTTCATTCTGATTTTGGAAATCCAACTACATTTCACTGTGACTTGTCCGTTACGAGATACAATCTTGATCAGTACAGCAAAGCCAGCATGTTGGAAAAAGCTAAAATAGAGGAACAAGAAAATCTTTACACAGCATAAGTAAAGTTAGGCTCCAAGACAAAAACGTCTTGGAGCCTGATTTCTTTCTGAAACGTAAAGTACAGCACAATCTTAAAATAAAAAGTAGCTTCAATCATTTGAACATCGGCTTAAAAAGAGGTCGATTTATAAGCATATCAAAATAGAGGTCATTAGAATAAGTCTAACGACCTCTATTCGCTTCGGAAAGCACTCAAAAAGTTGCAATTGGATTTTCCCCTTTGTTTTTCTACTGACCAAAGGAGATTGCCAGAAATGAAGGGCTTTCTCCAGCAAATTATAGAAAAATCAAAAACTATTCTACTACGCAATCCATGTCAATAGGGCAGTTACGATCTCCGGCCTATTGTTAGGCATATAGAATTCTTTGTATTCTTTCTTAAAATCAAACGCTTTTATGCTTGTCACTTCTGCTTCTTCTGCTTCGGTTCCGGTAATGCCATGTAGGTTGCCATTGCCAAGCGAACCAGGGCACTCCGGTTATCCACATCCTCAATTAAAAAATAATTCTTTGCCCCTTTATAAGGTGCTGCCTCTCGCAGCTTGGGACAAAGCGTGCGGCCTGCATTCGTAATTTTTATAAAAAGTTGATCGTCACACACAAGCGCAAAGATTTTTCCATCGAGGTATAACCCATACTCACCGAACATCTTGCGATAGGTGACGCACCCCATATCATGGAGTTGCTCGACGATATATTGCACAAAATCAAGTTTCGACGCCATCAAAATCCTCCTTTTCCAAATAGACATTATTGGTGTTTTCGGGTCCCTTGATTTCAAGCCCCAAAACATTGCGGTAAAAGTGAATCGTCATTGCCCAGACAAATGTTCTGCATCATAAATACGCTCTCCTAAAATCCTATTTATGAAATTCAGTTCTGTCAAAATACTATAGCTCAAAACAACAGATTTTTTGTACTTATGGGAATACGTATTAGTTATCTTCCCAGGGAAGGATGGCGCTTTTTTCATCTTCACCGTTTATAAGGTGGATCAGCTTTTTGGTTGCCAGCAGGCCCAGTGCTTCCTTCGGATGCGGCAAAGAGAAAAAATTGAGACTGCACTGTTGCGAAGATATGGTGCCGTCGAAAGAGCGAAGAGCCGTGACGGTTTGATTTTGGTAGTTTATCGATTCCAGAGCCTGCAGAGTGATTTCATCATTATAACACACGATTGCTGTGCATTCTTTTGGAAGGCAGGAGTTGGAAAGCTGCTGTTGGATACCAAATTTTGTCTCGGTGTTGAACCAAAGAATATGATTGTCGTCTACCGGAATATCATTGTTGACTAAAGCGTCAATATAGCCGGAAAAACGGCGTATCCCTTGGATATCGTCGCTTTTAAAAATGCCGCCGATAGAGGTATGACCTTTTCGGATCAGATCGGATGTCAGGTCGTAACTGCCCTGATAATCATCCGTTACAACATAAAGAATGTTGTGCCGTTTTGTTTCCAGAAGCTCAGGATAATAGCCGTTGACAAAAACAAGGGGGACATTGCTGTCTGCGAGTGAACGGTAGAAGGATAGGTTTGGATTTGGAAGCGCGGTTTTTGTTCCTTCTACGATCACTCCGTCGACATCATGAACGGAAATATTCTCTAATATGCTGTGTTCTTTTGCAATGCTGTTATTGGTGGCTTTCAGCAGAATGGAATAACCGGCGGAAGTTGCCACAGTTTCAATCCCACGGAGAATGGAAGGAAAAATATAGGTGCTGATATAGGTGGTAATTACCGCAATGTGCATGGTCCTTTTTATCGAAAGGACAGAATCTGAAATAAAGGAACCACTGCCCTGAATCTTGTAGATGATTTTGTCTGCTTCAAGCTTGGAGAGCGCCTGACGAACAGTTTGTCTGCTGAAACCATATTCCTGGGCAAAATCTTGCTCGGTCGGCAGTTTATCTCCGACAGAAAAATCACCCTTTTTGATGCGATCGGCAATTGAATGATAAAGCTGTATGTACTTCTTCTGCGAATCCATGGAAGTCACACTACCTTTCTGTATCTTTTCATTTATATTAATTATAGTTATCTTTGCAAAAAATACAATATATAGGGTATATAACGTACAAATAATTTTATAATCTTAAATTTATAAATACAAATTATCGAAATTTGCATAATTAAATAGCAAATAGTCTGTTATAAACGATGAATTTATAATAGATACTATGATTTGCATTGAAAATTGCTCGGATTAATGCTAGTCTATGAAATACAGACAGATAGGCCTGCTATTTATAATTATTATAAACAACAAAATCTTTTTTGGGGGTAATAATATGGAGGAAAAGACCGAAAAAACATTTTGGTTTGTCGTCGGATCTCAATTTCTGTACGGACAAACTGTTTTGGATACAGTAGCTGCGAGAGCGAAAGAAATGGCTGAAGAAATGACAAAGCGTTTGCCGTTCCCTCTGATTTATAAAGGAACGGTGAAAGATCCCGCGGAAGCAACCCGGTTAATGAAAGAAGCCAACTGGGATGATAGCTGCTGTGGTGTTGTTACATGGTGTCACACCTTCAGCCCCAGCAAAATGTGGATAGAGGGCTTTCACCTACTGCAAAAACCACACTGCCATTTTGCCACACAGTATAACCGGTCCATTCCCAATGATGAAATGGACATGGATTTCATGAATCTCAACCAGGCGGCACACGGCGACCGTGAGCATGGATTTATCAGTGCAAGAATGCGGCTGACGCGCAAGGTTGTCATGGGCTATTGGCAGGACGAAAAACCTTTGCAAGAACTTGGGACTTGGATGCGCGCTGCTGTCGGATACAAAGCCTCAAGGGAACTGAAAGTAATGCGCTTTGGCGATAATATGCGCGAGGTTGCGGTTACGGAAGGTGACAAGGTCGAGGCGCAAATCAAATTCGGATGGCAGGTTAACACCTGGCCGGTTGGCGAGCTGGCAGAGGAAATCAATCGGGTAAGCGAAGCCGATATTGATAAAAAAATGGCGGAATACGCCGAGCGTTATGAAATGGCCACGGACAGCATTGATACGGTGCGCTATCAGGCCAAAGAAGAAATCGCCATGCGGCACCTGTTCGAACGGGAAAGCATCCACGCTTTCAGCAATACTTTTGAAGATCTTTACGGAATGAAGCAGCTGCCCGGGCTTGCCAGCCAGAATTTGATGGCAGACGGTTACGGCTACGGCGGAGAAGGTGACTGGAAAGTTAGTGCCATGACGTATATCGTCAAAACAATGACCGCCGGCATGAGCGGAGGTACCGCGTTTATGGAGGACTATACATATAATCTTGAAAAGGGAAGGGAATATTCGCTCGGCGCACACATGCTGGAGGTTTGTCCGTCGGTTGCGGCGCAGAAGCCGAGAATTGAAGTGCACCCGTTGGGCATCGGCAACCGCGAACCACCTGCCCGCCTGGTTTTTGAAGGTCATCCAGGGAAAGCTGTTGTAATGACGCTGGTGGATATGGGTAATCGGTTTCGACTCATCCTTCAGGATATTGAATGCATTAAACCGCCTTTTGATATGCCGAATCTTCCGGTGGCCCGTGTTATGTGGAAAGCACAACCCGATTTGTGCACCGGCGCAAAGCTTTGGATTATGGCGGGCGGCGCACACCACAGTGTTCTCAGTTATGACGCAACCGCTGAGATGATGACGGACTGGGCAGAAATGAACGAAATTGAAATGATACATATTACGAAAGATTCAACAGTCGATGGATTAAAACAGCAGCTGTTTCTCAATGATCTCGCATGGAGGCTAAAATGTTAGAGGAACTAAAGGAGAAGGTCTGCCGAGCTAATCTCCTTCTACAAAAATACGGTCTTGTCACATTCACCTGGGGCAATGTCAGTGGAATCGACAGGAAGTCGGGTTATATAGTGATTAAGCCCAGCGGGGTGGAGTACGAGACAATGAAACCGGAGGATATGGTAGTTGTCAGCCTGCGCACCGGCGAAACCGTCGAGGGCCGATACAAGCCATCGTCGGACACGGATACTCATTTGGTACTTTATCGGAAATTTTCCAACATTGGTGGCGTCGTTCACACCCATAGCCGGTGGGCTACCACTTTTGCGCAAAGTGGTCTGGACATTCCGCCGCTTGGAACAACACACGCCGACTATTTTTACGGGGAAATTCCTTGTACAAGAAAGATGACGGCCAAAGAGATTGGCGGGCGGTATGAGTGGGAGACCGGCAACGTGATCGTGGAAACCTTCCGGGAACGCTCTTATGAAGATATTCCTGCCGTTTTAGTTCACAGTCATGGCCCGTTCGCTTGGGGGACTGACCCCCAAAATGCAGTGCACAATGCGGTTGTGCTGGAGGAAGTTGCCTGTATGGCATGGCAGAACCTTCTGCTAAATCGTGCGCAGCCTGCCATGCAGCAGGAGCTTTTGGATAAACACTACCTCAGAAAACACGGTGAGCATGCCTATTATGGTCAAGATACGCTGAGGAGGGACTCCAATGGATGAGAAAGAACAGATAATACGTGAGCTGGAAGGCAGGCAAACTTGTCTGGGAATTGAACTGGGATCCACACGAATCAAGGCAACGCTCATAGACCGTCATTTCCACACGATTGCCGAAGGAAGTCAGGACTGGCAAAATCAGCTTGTCGATGGAATGTGGACATATTCTCTCGAGAGTATTTGGAAAAACCTGCAAAAGTGCTTCGCAAATCTTATGTCAGATGTATGGAACCGATATGACAGGAAGCTGGTATCCGTCGGCGCCATTGGAATTTCAGCAATGATGCACGGATATATGGTTTTCAATAAAAAGGAAGAGCTGATGGTTCCTTTCCGTACATGGCGCAACACGATTACGGATGAAGCAGCAAAGCAGCTCACCAGTTTGTTTGGGTATAATATCCCTCAGCGGTGGTGTATTGCCCATTTGTATCAGGCTATGTTGAACGGTGAATCGCATGTCCCGCAAATTGATTATCTTACTACCCTGGCTGGATATATCCATTGGCGGCTGACCGGCAGCCGGGTAATTGGTGTCGGCGATGCGAGCGGAATGTTTCCGATTGACAGTTCCACCTGCAATTATTATGCGAAAATGACACGGCAGTTTGACAGTCTTGTATCAGAAAAAGGATATCCGTGGAGGCTTCAGGATATTCTGCCTACAGTGCTGACAGCTGGACAGAAGGCGGGAATGCTGACACCGGAAGGCGCCAAGCTGCTCGATCCAACGGGAACACTTTTGTCAGGGATTCCTTTCTGCCCACCGGAGGGTGATGCCGGAACAGGTATGGTGGCTACTGACAGTGTCAAAAAGCGGACGGGCAACATCAGTGCTGGAACCAGTGTCTTTGGCATGGTGGTTTTGGAAAAGGCATTGAAAAATGTTTACCCGGAAATTGACCTTGTTACAACGCCGGCCGGCGAAAGCGTGGCTATGGTACACTGCAACAACTGCACCTGCGACATTGACGCGTGGGTGGCGCTGTTCCGGGAGTTCGCGGAAAGCGCTGGCAAGCCAATCAGCAAGCACGACACCTATGATCTCCTTTATAATCAAGCGCTGAAAGGCGACACCAACTGTGGCGGCGTGATTTCTTTCAATTATCTTTCAGGCGAGCCGATTGCTGGCTTGGATGAAGGCAGACCATTGCTTGTAAGACGCCCGGACGCGAATTGGTCGTTGGCAAACTTGATGCGGGCACAGCTGTACTCAGCCTGCGCAACGCTTCGGCTGGGAATGGATATTCTGTTTTCAAAGGAAAATGTCCGAATAGAAGGCATTACCGGGCACGGCGGATTTTTCAAAACCCCTGGTGTCGGGCAGCGAATTATGTCCGCGGCGCTCAATACGCCTATGACTGTGTTGGAGACGGCAGGAGAAGGCGGGCCTTGGGGAATGGCAGTTCTAGCTGCATTTTGTCTCGAACGAGGGGAGAACGAGTCGTTAAGCGAATATCTTGACTCCCGTGTTTTTCAAAACAGCGAAAAAAATACGGTTCTGCCCGATGCAGAAGACGTCAGGGGGTTCAATCAGTTTTTGCAGGTATATAAAAATTGTCTTTCAATAGAAAAAGCGGCAGTGCTCCAGCTCTAGGCATATCTTGCACGGCGCGGATTTGTTGCGCTGAGCGTATCAGCCTATGGTGCAGGTCTATCGGAAACCGTAAACGGTGATGATAAAACTGAGGGCATCTACGACGCAATGGAATAGAATGCGTTTCATATTTTACGGAGCTAAAACTCATATCGATGTGCGGACTTATCTTGTCGCCCTTGTACATGAAAGTCTTGCTGTATCAAACTGTGTTTTAGTTTGTGGAAAGGAGATTTTATAATACTGAATATAACACTTACTTAGTAACCATGCAGATTTTAATTGTAGAAAAAAATTCAAACTATATTGGAGGAGAGAAAAATGAAGGGCAAAAACAAAAGCAAAATTATTATGGTAGTTTCTCTTATTTTTGTATTTCTGTTCATGTCCATTGCGTCTTACTTTAATTCAGGATGCGGTACGGTTTCTGTAAGAAATATCTATTATCCGGATAGCAACGGGCATGTGCTGAGAGCACAGTTGTTTATCCCTAACGGTGTTTCTGCAGACAAGCGTGCTCCGGCTATTCTCAACATGCACGGCGGTGGAGACAATCTTGAATGCGTAGGAAACTTTAGCTCAGAATTGGCGCGGAGAGGTTATGTCGTACTCAGCGTTGATGAATATGGCAGTGGCTTTTCTGACTATGTAACAGGCAATATCGCAACAGGAGCAGGAGGCTCCAAAGAAAATAAATCGAAGACAACTGCAATGGATGGCGGCGCATCAACCAGCTTAAAGCAATTGCTTTCTTACGATTTTGTTGATCAGGACAATATTGGGCTGATTGGCCATTCTATGGGCGGATCCTATATTACCAATGCTGCACTGCAATATTCCGATCATATCAAAGCAATTATGCCTTGGGGTTCCGGTTCTTTCCTGGATTTACTTAAAAAAACCAAGTCTGAAGACTATAAGTTCAGTGTTGGATACTTAAATGGCAAAAATGATGAAATGATTATATTCTCCACTCATCTGGATAACACCAGCAAATTAATGCAGCAAGATTTCATGAAGAAATTCTTTAACACGGACAAAGACATTGTTGCCGGTCAGGTATACGGTTCTTTTGATCAAAAAAATGCCCGTGTTATTTATACTCCAACTACAAGCCATATCGGAAACCTAGTTTGCTCGGAGTCGGTTAGCTGCCTTCTTGGCTTTTTTGAATCAGCTATGCCAACCGGTACGAATATGGGCTCAACAAGTCAAATTTGGCAGTTTAAAGAGGGCTTCGACCTTTTGGCGATTTTGGCATTACTGTGCTTTGCAGTAAGTCTTGGCTATGTGCTTTTCTCCGGAAAATTATTCGGTTCATTGGTATACGAAGGAAATTCATCTTCTGTTAAGATGAACAAGCCCTTAAAATGGATTGGTATCATTCTTTTAATAGCGATTCCAATGATAACGTTATATAGCATAGGACTGCCATTGACAACAATAAAGTCTAATCAGTTCTTCCCAATGGATTGGAGCAATTATTTTGTATGGCTTACCTTGATCAACGCAGCTATAATTTTGGTGTTGTTCCTGATCTGGCATTTTGCTTATGGTAAAAAGCATGGTGGCAGTTTGCAGAGTTACGGCATTTTAAATGATAACGTGAACTGGAAGCAGATTGTAAAATCGGCAGGATTTGCGGTTGCAATTGTCTTTGCTATATATGTAATTGTGAATTCTTGCTATTCTCTGTTCAATATAGACTTCCGCTTCTGGATATTCGCCATTAAGCCGATTACGACAGCCAGACTTCCCTACATTCTGGGCTATTTATTATTACTTCTTGTTTCATTTGGCATTTTAAATGTGGCGAGCGTTAGCTTTGCAGGACTCTCAACGGACGATGACAGCAAACTGGGAGTTTTGAAACAATACGTGATTGGCTGGCTTATTGGCGCAGCGGGCTTTACAATCATTGTACTGATCTATTATATGGGATTAAAGTTTAACCATTATCCGCCATTCTTCTACGGATTTGGCCCGTTCCCCCAAGGACATCCAAACTCTTTGGTATTCAGCATGAAGTTAATCACGATTGTTCCTCAGTTCACATTTGCTTCCATACTTAATACTGCATTTTATAGGAAAACCAAAAATATTTATGTCGGGTCCTTTGTTGCAGCCCTTTTGCTGGCAATGATTGCTGTGACCGGAAATGCATTCACCTATTGATCCTTTGATCAGTTTTAATGGAACAATGTCTTAAAATTAAATCCATTAGGGAATATTTTAGCTGTTTTAGCTGTTATCGTATGGGCCATTTATTCTATCTTAACGAAGAAAATAAGTGGGTTTCAGTATAACACTATTCAAACAACACGCAGAATTTTCTTTTATGGGCTGATATTTATGATACCAGCGTTATTTATATTTAGATTAGACCTTAAGTTGTATCTACTTGTTCAGTCAATTAATTTATTTAATGTATTATTTCTAGTTTTAGGAGCGTCTGCACTTTGTTTTGTGACATGGAATTCCGCGGTAAAATTATTGGGCGCAGTTAAAACCAGCGCTTATATTTATATGGTCCCCGTGATCACTGCCATTACTTCCATTCTGGTGTTGCAGGAAAAAGTCACAAGTGTTGCTGTACTGGGAATTGCACTCACATTAGCAGGGTTGTTCATTTCTGAAAATGGAATTTCTAAAAAAGCAACAGGAGAGTTTGAAAATGAATGATCCCGATGTGAAATGTGTAATGGTTATAGATTCGGAACTGCCAATTGGTATCATAGCAAACGCTTCTGCCATACTGGGCATAACATTGGGGAAACATATTCCAGAGAAAGTCGGCAATGATGTTTTGGATGCCCCAAGAAAAACACATTTGGGCATTATTACGCTTCCAGTTGTAATGCTTAAAGGAGACAAAGAACATACTTATTTGGGAATTGCTATTCATGGAGGTAAATAAATTCACAAGATTTATGCCACTTTTAAAGTAATTAGCATATAAAAACTACGCAGTTGTAGAGTTTTCTCTCTACGGCTGCGTTTTTTCTATTTTACAGTCCATAAATAAAACAGACGACACAAAAAGAGCCACGAAACGTTTTAGTTTCGTGGTCTAGATGGCGCGAGTAATTTGAACTATGGATGAATCGCCAGAGAAGTTAGAATCGTGAGAATATGCCAACCGCTGACTCAATAGAATTTTTTAAAGATTTCAAGTAAGAATATTTGGTTTTTAAACATCTTTCAATTAATTTGAGTTTCATGTAATAAGCATAATACGAAGCTCATTTGACTATTAGAATACCACGCTTTGGAATGCTATGTTGCTGTATAAGGACACGTAAATCCAGGTATCCTCAATACTCCTTTAAAAGTGGCATAAATTGAGCCGAGAAAACGGCGGCCGACATGGAAAGGACAGGATCCCTGAGCAAATTTTGCAGTGCTGTTTTCGCTTTTTGAGTAGATGCCTTCAATGCATTTTTTGTTGTAGGTGTAAAATAGCCTATAAAGTTCGGGGGGTACTATCAGTGTGCTTATGCCTGCCCTTTTTTGTCCCTTGAATTTTTCATCAATACCGTTGACTTCGACACGAGTATACCATAAAAATCGAAATGACGGCGTTTACTTTATTTGCACGAAAATTAAAAGCCTACCGCCTTATTTTACACTCATTGTACTTGCATCTACCTTGTTTATCGGTATGCGCCTAAGACATTCCATGTAAAATAGTCGAATTTTCACATTGAGACCGGGCAACCACGAACTGGGGTCATCGCCGGAGTATGAATGTAGGCTCTTGCGGGATATATTTAATCACAGATAACTCCTTCAATGGAGGGGCTTTTCTGGCTTATTTATTTGAATGATGCGTATAAGAGTCTTTGAAAGCAAGTCCTTTTCATCATCTGAAAGATTGGTCATAAAGTGCTGGTTCATATCCTTGACAATTTTTTCAATCGGTTGGCGTAATTCGTCGGCTTTCTTTGTTGTAGTAACAAGAATTGCTCGCCTATTATCAGGATGTATGCTGCGGTTTATTAAATCATTTTTCTGCATACGGTCAAGAATACCAGAGGTAGAAGATGCTTCTAACACGAGCAGTTCACCAATTTGTTTGGGTGTGAGTTCTCCGTGATTCCAAAGGCAATTCAGCACACCATACTGTGCTGGTGTAACATTATACGGTGACAGCTTTTGACTAAAATATTGGAACACAACATTTTGTGCCGAACTAAGTAAAAAGTTAATGCACTTATTTAACTCCATAAAAACCCTCCATATCTATTGACAGTATATCATATTTCTGCTATTATTCAAGCATAAGGACAGTTCTTATTACGAAATATTCACAACAAGTAAAATGGAGGATAAAACATGGAATCTTTTCGAGCTTGTGTTGTCCGAGAGCAAAATCAGAAAATATCTTATTCAATAGAAAACACCTATCCCGACCTCTTATCCAAAGGCAATGTAATTATTCAAACGGCATATTCTTCCGTAAATTACAAAGACCATTTGGCGGTGAAAGCTAAGGGTGGGGTTATTCGCAATTATCCGATGATACCGGGAATTGATGTTAGCGGAACCATTGTATCTTCCAACACAGACGCATTTCAAGTGGGCCAAGAGGTTTTGGTGACTGGCTTTGAGATGGGCATGACACATACTGGCGGTTTTTCTGAGTATGTACAAGTTCCCGAAGAATGGATTGTCCCGCTGCCAAAAGGACTTTCTTTGCGTGACGCAATGGTAATCGGCACAGCAGGCTTTACTGCTGCCCTTTCCATTGATGCTCTGGAAAATATGGGAATGACGAAATCCGAGCAGCCTGAAATTTTGGTAACTGGCGCTTCTGGCGGCGTGGGAAGTGTGGCAATTCGACTTTTATCGCAAAGCGGCTACACAAAAATTACTGCACTGAGCCGTAAAAAACAAGAGAAGGAGCTGCTTTTATCGCTTGGTGCGAAAGAGGTTTTGTACCCGGAAGATGTGATACCTGAGAAGTTAAAACCTTTGGGAAAACAGCGGTTCCATTATGTGCTTGATACGGTTGGCGGCAATGTGGCATCTGCACTCATTCCACAAATATTCTATGGCGGAAGCATCAGTATGTGTGGCAATGCCGGGGGAATTAAAATGGAAATGACTGTGCTGCCGTTCATACTCCGTGGTGTTAATATACTTGGAATTGATTCCGTAAATTATCCTATCGAAAAACGCTCTCGCATATGGGAACGGTTTGCGAATGAATGGCATATCATGGACTCATTATGCACTCATGAAATCGGCTTAGATGAATTAGGCAAGACCTTTTCCGCAATTGAACAGGGAACACATGTCGGGAGAACTATTGTCAAAATCAAGTAGCTATTGGTAAGCCGTCTATACACAAAGCCAAATAAAAACAGGCGTTGCACGTTGCCAAGTCACGCCTGTTTTTGACTAAAATTATGCTGTCCAGTCCGCTTTCATAGGCTCATTTTTCGGCCGTGCATAATAAAGTTCGCAATTCCAAAGAAGGAGTTGAAACCCAATAGCTTAAGGAAAGAATATCACAGGTCTCACAGAAAATGGAATGACAGAGCCGGACCTGATGCTCAGCATGCTGGAGTGGCTCAACAAGGAAATCTGCCGTTGGACGAACGTCGTAGGGACCTTTTTCCCAACCCGGATTCCTACCTTCGGCTGGTGACGACCTATCTTATGGAATATGCCGAGGACTGCGACCTGTTCCTCCAGAAATGCGAAAACAGGCGTCAAAACATTCCTGTTTTTACGGAGAAACAGGTTCTCAAAAATCTCTCCAAAATCAAAAAATTCGCAAAGAGCAGCCATAAGGAAGAAGTTCGTGCCATGGTTCAGCAATATGTAGATCGTGTAACCGTTTTTCATGACAGGGTGGAAGTAGTCTTTAAGGTTGCGTTTCATTCTGATTTTGGAAATTCAACCACATTTCATTGTGACTCGTCCGTTACAAGATACAATCTTGATCAGTACAGTAAAGTCAGCATGTTGGAAAAAGCTAAAATAGAGGAACAAGAAAATCTTTACACAGCATAAGTAAGGTTAGGCTCCAAGACAAAAACGTTTTGGAGCCTGATTTTTTTTGAGATATAAAGTGCAATCCAATCTTAAAATAAAAAGTAGCTTCAATCATTTGGACCATCCGCTTAAAAAGAGGTCAATTTATAAATATATCAAACTAGAGGCCGTTAGAATAAGTCTAACGATCTCTAGCTGTAAGTGCCCATACTCCTCGGGAGGAATTTTCTAATATTCCAACTTTTTTCATATATGTCCGCGTCCAAGCTAAACGATATTCCACTTCCGTATGTATGTGAATTCACAAATGAATTTTCCGTATGAAATATACAGTAATAATGTTGCAAAAAAGGCAAGACAATCTTTTTGTCATCTTTTATATAGCTGATGTTAATGCAAACTAAGAATTTGATTCAAAAAAATTAGTATTTAAAAAGGTTAAATAGTCTTTTTCCCAACATGCCATATGCGGGTAGTTTTACAGCACTTTTTTAGTGGTATCGATGGGCTCAAGACAGTTAAGCAGCAATATTCACAACATAACTTTTAAAGAATGTAATTATCCTAAAACAATATTGTTACTTATGACACCTTCAATGTGAAGAAACCGAATCATAACATATTTATAAGTGGATACCGGACGATAGTCTGTGTCGTAACTGTGTGCAGCTATCAAAATGTGAGCCGGATCAAACGGCTCTGATACGGCAACAACAACGGGACTGTGCTCAAATCTGTAACCTTGAAAAGATAACTGTACAATATCACCCGGCTGCAGTTCCTGAATTTTGCATTCTACGGCTTTGGGGCCAACGGTGTTCGTACGGCGTGTCAGAAAATTGTAAAAATACTCGACGCCGGTCCACGCTGGAGACTTTTGATTTGCATTAATATAATACCAGCCCGAAGTCGGTGTATAGTTCATAACGTTGCTCCCCGCCAATAGGCATTGGGAAGCAAAATTTGTACAATCCCCACCAATTTCATCATAGTTGTAGAAGCGAGGGTTCCTTTCAAATGCCCACTTGTGAGCATATTTTATAGCGGATGCACGGTCATAGTTTGTCATGTCTTTTATTCACTTCACTCTCTTTTTTCTTATACTATGAAATTTTATTCGGTGCGTTCGCAAAAATTCCCGAGCTTGATAATCTGATTATTCTAATGCTTTTGTTGATGAAGTTATGTTTTTTAATATCCTGTAAAAATTTTTATATAGAATATGGTCCTTTAGGCATTGCCTTACATTTTTTAATAGTGCAGAGCATAATAAGTATGACCAGAAGAAGCGTGAAAAAACGAATAGAGATACGGTATCTTATTGGAATAAAACTGCCCAGAAGAAACATTATTTACGGCTCGATAAAAGCCTTGAAACTAATATTTTAATTATTGGCGGCGGAATCACCTGCGCCTACTGCCTTGCACTGAAAGGGGCAGAGCCAATCCTTATAGAGGCCGGTGAACTGTGTGATGGAACTACGGGCAACACAACTCAAAAATCACCATTCAGCATAACATTATCCAAATTTTGGAAAGACTTAGAATAAAATGCATAGGGCGAGTAACAATAAGGCCCCAAGACAAAATTCCTTTAATTACAGGGATGAAAACCAAGTTTCATCTATAAAATAATCTGTAACAGGTATAACACCTAGTTGAAGTTCTCTTGATTTGTCAATTAATTTATCACCATCAATTAAGTCGATAGGGGCAGTTTCAGCTCTATTGCACATGGACAACCGTATTTTTTCCGCTGGTATTGATATTCGTTATCCGGTGACTTCTGATGGAAAAACGATTGCAAAATCAATCACTGCTACGGCGGCCGGATATGGAATTGCCTGCAAAATTCATGGCAATTCTGAACCGCTCTTCATTCCAGAAGATGCACCTTTTATCGAACTGCTTAAAGAAGGATACGCTCATGTAATGGGAGAAAATCCTGCTTTATATGCAACTGGAGGCGGCACTTATGCCCGTGAACTTCATGGACGCGGTGTTGCTTTTCGGCCCTTCTTCTCCGAAGAAGGGGATCGTCGTCTGCATAATTCCAACGAAAATATTGGTCTTACCTATTTTATGAAGCATGCCGAAATTTGTATGGAAACGATGTATTTGATGGCTACAAAACCATAAATGGCTCTTTTTTGATCAATCCAAACAATTTCAAATATTCATAACAAGAAAAGAGACATCGACTAAAATCGGTGTCTCTTTTTTTATTTTATTGCTTAAAAAATACACAGATACTTCGACATCATATGATCTATGCAACAAATCTCAAAGTATTTATTTGTATAATATGAGCATTGAACTTACTTTTTTGAAATGATATGATTAAAATGGTAAAAGTTAGCAGCACTATCATTTAGTTGCTTCCTTTGCCACACCTATTTTAGCAATCAATGACTTCGTCTAATAAAACATTTCATTTTTAACATTCGTAAGAGCTGGAACGATCAATTATTTTTTAATTCCAACTCTTATTTTTTACTAAAAAGGAGGAATCCCATGTCCAAAAAAGTTGTCAGAACGGTACTTTTTTCGGTCCTGCTTGCTCTAATGGGAATCGTGATCCTGTTTGTTGCTTTAAAGGACAAGCTGCTTTTACCGGCATCCAATCTATGGACAAAGCCTTCTGCTCCTTCGTCAGCTGTTACTTCGGGGACTGCAAGTGAAGATGAATCAGCAGTAAATGCATTGGAACCTAAAATTTCGGTTCCAATGGGAGAAGCTGTCACCGTATATGACTTGCTTTTTACTGTTCATGATTTTACAACGACAAAACAGTGCGATGGCAGTTTTTCAATTACAGACATGATTAAAAGCTTCAACTGCAATGAAGACGGCAGCTTCAGCAATGAATATAATTATTTCCTTACGAATTTAACGGTCGAAAATCCAACGGATCAGGATATCGAATATTATTTAAATGCCTTTGAATTTCATTGCTTTGATGAAAATGGGGAAAAAGTTTCCCCCAGTATTGACGAAGTTTACAGTTATGATAAAAATAAAAAAGAATTTATTCCCGGAAAAAAAGATTATTTTCGATATGTCTTTTCTGCGCACAGCAAAGAGACTTTTCAC
This sequence comes from Ruminococcaceae bacterium BL-4, assembly GCA_902809935.1. Classification (NCBI taxonomy): domain Bacteria; kingdom Bacillati; phylum Bacillota; class Clostridia; order Eubacteriales; family Oscillospiraceae; species Ruminococcaceae bacterium BL-4. The sequence goes on from LR778134.1 coordinate 1,268,748, forward strand.
CTGGTCAGCATCATAACCGACGAAAATCTTAAAAAGATTGCTCATATTCATTTTGTAGTCAGCCAGTCCGGATATACTTCCCATGGAATTGATGAGTCAGCCAGAGCGATTATCTTAAAGTAGCAAAAGAGCATTTCACGGCCAAATAATTTATATAACAAATTTCAGAGTATTTATTTGTCTAATATGAGCATTGAACCTCCTTTTTTGAAATGATATGATGGAAATGGTAATAATTGGTTTTTAAAAGAGGCGAGTCCATTGCAAAATTTTTCTTCATGGTATGCTTGAGACTTTTAATAAAAATGGAGATGAAATTTATGAAATTGAAAAAAATAGCAGCATCCTTATTTGTAGCTGCTTTCGCTGTCACATCTGTTTTAGCAATGAATCCATTTTCGGCCAGTGCAGCAGGTAATTATGAAGATTCTCGTCGCGCCCTTCGTTATAACGGTGATGGCTGTTCCATCGACACCCCTAGCCGTCCAAAATTGGACTATACCTCCAGCTATATTAACGATGATGCCTCCGATGATTATCCATTATCCGTTGATGTGGTTGGAACATATGATGCTAATCCTATTTGTTATATTATTCCAGACTGGAATCGCTGCACCTATGGCGACCGTCAAACAGTCAGTTTAGGAGAATCGAGTTATCTTCCGAATCTTGTCAAAGAGAGAGGATTTTCCTATGCAAACTTCAGCATAGATGTTCAATCTTACGATCCCTGTTGGGTTAGCTTTTTGTGGAGCCCTGACAGCATTTAATTTTTAACTTTGATAAGAGTTGGAACGATCAATGATTTTTAAATTCCAACTCTTATTTTTTACTAAAAAGGAGGAATCCCATGCCCAAAAAAGTTGTCAGAACGGTACTTTTTTCGGTCCTGCTTGCTCTAATGGGAATCGTGATCCTGTTTGTTGCTTTAAAGGACAAGCTGCTTTTGCCGGCGTCCAATCTATGGACAAAGCCTTCTGCTCCTTCGTCGGCTGTTGCTTCGGGAACTGCAAGTGAAGAGGAAGCAGCAGTAGACCCCTTCGAACCTAAGATTTCGGTTCCAATGGGCGAAGCCGTCACCACATGTGATCTTCTTTTTACCGTTCATGATTTTACAACGACAAAACAGTACGATGACAGTTTTCCGATTACAGACATGATTAAAAATTACAATTGCAATGAAGACGGCAGTTTCAGCAATGAATATAATTATTTTATTACGAATTTAACGGTCGAAAATCCGACCGATCAGGATATCGAATATTATTTAAATGCCTTTGAGTTTCATTGTTTTGATGAAAATGAAAAAAAATTTTCTCCAAGTATTGACGAAGTTTACAGTTATGATAAAAATAAAAAAGAGTTTATTCCCGGAAAAAAAGATTATTTTCGACATGTTTTTTCTGCGCACAGCAAAGAGACTTTTCATCTAGTCAGCGTCGTAACGGACGAACATCTTAAAAAGCTTGCTCATATTCATTTTATAGTCGATCCCGGATATACTTCCCATGGAATTGATGAATCAGCCAGAGCGATTATCTTAAAGTAACCAAAGGGGATTTTATATGAAACAACTTATCAAATTAGAAATCGGCAGAGCGTTTCACGGCCGAATGTTTTATATTTCCATTTTAATTGGAAGTATTTTAAGCTTACTGCAGATTATCTCTCATGTTATTCCGGTTTCAATGAACATTGATTTGTATTTGACACAAAAGGACTTGCCGCTTTTATATCCGGGGTGGCTTTTCTCCTCATGGCTCGGCGGGAATGTATTTGATATCGAAAGTTTTCTTTTCTATCTTTTACTCCCAATTCTGGCGGTTCTTCCATTTGGAGACAGCTATTTTACCGATCGAAAAAGCGGATACCTAAAAAATGTTTATATCCGAACAAAAAAGAAAAATTATTTAACCGCCAAAGCAGTTGCAGCTTTTCTTTCGGGAGGAACGGCCGTTGTAATTCCGCTTCTTTTAAACCTCGCGCTTGCAGCGCTGTTTCTACCGGCGTTAAAACCTGAACCAACCGCACCTTATGGCAGTATCTCAGCAGAAAGCATGTGGGGGGAATTATACTATTCCAGTCCGTGGGCGTATGTCTTTGCTTATCTTCTCATTGATTTTATATTTGCGGGAATTTTCGCTCTGATCGCGCTGGGAATCAGTCAGGCTGCCGATTATCGCTTTATCGTCATTCTTTTCCCGCTGTTTCTTTATCTTTTTATTTATTCTATTGCAAAGCTTTTGCACGCACACGCTTTTGCACCAGTAGACTTTTTAAATCCCGGCTTTGGATGTGGAAATTCTTTTTCGATTATTCTTGGAGAAGGTGCCGCTCTCGCGGGTTTAGGTCTTGGGACATTCTGGATTGGAGGGAGGCAGGAAACCTATTAAACATATAAATAACAGTCAAAAACTGATTTTTAAAGAAAAATATCTTTATCTCGCTTATGCAGCCGCCCTTCCATTTTTCCTCTTTCTTTTCCTCTCTTCGGAATATGCTTCCTACCAAAAGGAAGGATATTTTCTATGCTATGCGGACTGCTTTTGCAGCGTTTGTATAGCATCTGTTCTAGGACTTTTTTTCGTTCCATTTGTGTTTTTTATGACCTGCTTTTTATCGGAACGAATTTTTTCGAGTCAGATGATCTTACGGCTTAAAAAACGGGAAACTGTTTGGAATCTACAGGTGATCATTCTCATAAAAACAGCATTTTACTGTTCTACTTATTTGACCGCCTGGACTGCATTTCTCGGGACCTTCTTTTCCAATCAGATTTTAAATTGGAATAAGCAGAGAAGTATCTTTTTCCTAACTACACAAGCAACGGTCGGGAGCTATTCTATTGGGGAAATTGTGCTGCTATTTTGGCTGTGCTCTTTTTTGCTGTTCGCTGCCATTCCGCTTTGCGCGCTGTTAACTCAATGGATCAGTGGAAAAGAAATCGTAGGGTGGCTTTATTTGATTTTGATAACCGGCTGGAATATGGCCTCCCCCTTTAAGCTCTTGAGCGGAAAACTTTATCTCTGGTATCGAAGTTTTTTAGAGCCTTCCATTTTTGCAGTGGGGATTTTCGGCTGTATCGGTTTGATTTTTGTCCTGTGGATGATCGGGAAAAAGCAAGCAAGAAGAAAGGACTTTTGGAATGCATAAAGAAAATCAAGGGACCGTCCTTCATCAGCTGCGTTATGATATTTACCATGGCACCCGCAACAATTGGCTCCAATACGTCGGCTTTATTTTTGTCTTTATCTTGATTCATTCCTTCTTTTTGACGCATTGGCAGACTTTATTCTCTCATGGTGTGGTAAATGCTAGTCCCAGCTGCTGGGATTATATTCTGGATTTTTTCAAAGGAATCCAGAAAGTCTCTTTTACTGATCGTCGGGAGAGGTTCGATCTTCCAATTCCGTTTTTACTGTTTAATTTATCTTTGACATTTACAATCGGAAAATATGCCTGCTGTGATTTAGAAGGAATCGGACTTCTGACCCTGCTGCAGTCTAAAAAGCGCAGCATCTGGTGGGGTGGAAAATGCCTATGGTGCGTTTTCCACGTCCTCTGCGTATATGCTCTGCTCTTTCTGACTTCATTTTGTTTTTCTGCCTTAAACGGAAACAGCTCGATGGAGTTTACCCCGCAGTTAAACCAAGCCTTATCGCAAATTCCAACCCAAACATTCGAAAAATGGACCTTGCTGCAAGCAACATTTTTTCTGCCGATATTGGTATCGATCGCGCTGGCTTTTTTGCAGTTGAGCCTGTCGCTGTGGATTCCTCCGGTTTTCAGTATGCTTGTCATTATCTGTCTGTTGGTTATCTCCGCCTATTTCTGCAATCCGCTTCTGATCGGAAATTATTTTATGCTGCTGCGGTCAGATTTGGTTTTAGAAGACGGTGTCTCTTTACAGACAGGCTATCTTGTGAGTAGCGGACTTTTACTTCTCAGCTTTTTCTGTGGAAAAATCCGTTTTTGCAGGATGGACTTTTTATCCAGGAGTGAAATTTATGAAAATTGAAATACATAATTTATCGAAGGTAATTCGAAAAGCGACAATTTTGGATCAGATCTCGCTTGTAATGGAAAGCGGAAAGATTTATGGGCTGCAGGGCAGAAATGGTTCTGGAAAGACTATGCTGATGCGCTGCATCTGTGGACTGGTTTACCCCACAGAAGGGGAAATTTGGATTGATGAAAAAAAACTCAACCAAGACATTTCTTTTCCGCAGAGCATTGGAGCATTGATCGAAAACCCTGGATTTATCGGCAGCTATTCCGGATTTCAAAATCTAAAGCTGCTGGCTTCCATTAATCCAACTATTGATGACGCCCAAATAGCATCAAGCATGGAGCGTCTCGGGCTTATCCCGGATGACCGCAAAAAATACCGAAAATATTCATTGGGAATGAAGCAAAAACTCGGAATTGCAGCGGCTCTCATGGAAAATCCCGACTTGATCCTCCTCGACGAGCCATTTAATGCGCTGGACGAAAAAAGCATCGCGGTCGTAAAAGACATCCTGCTCGAAAAGAAAAAGCAAGGAACTTTAATTCTGCTTTCCTGCCATGACCACGAGGATTTAGAGCAGATCTGCGATGAAATTTTCGTGATTCAGGATGGAAAACAGATTCGGACTTATTCTCCACTTAAAGAATCAGAGAGGTCTAAAACAAATGAAGAAGAAACATAAGGGTTTAAAAATTCTGGGAATCGTTCTCGGCTGCGGATTGCTGATTGGATATGTTGTGCGTGTTTTTACGCTGAATCAGAAATACCCTCAGCCGCAGGTACAAACATTCTCCATGAACGAATGGGCTGATTATGATGGAATTGAGGTAAAAGTCACACAAGCACAGATCAAAAATCAAGACTTCATGGTGGAAAACCAACTCATAACGACTGCGCCGGCTCCCGGAAGAGAGGCTAAGTTGCTATTAGTCACAATGGAGCTAAAAAACAGCAGCACAGAAACAGCACAGGGACGAGTCTATTTGACGGAGGCAGAATCTGGCGCATGGAATAACGGAGTCGCAGCAGAGTTGGTTTCAAACGTCAATAAACCTGGAACTTCATTGAGCGCTCCAATGAAATCCGGAGAAAGCAAAACCGTTGTTTTGCCATTTTTGATTAACCATGTACAGATGACCGACACTTCATGGGCCCATGCAGAAGGTCGCTTCTATGATTTGGTACTAGGGCTTTATCCGACCAAAAAAATAATTCCACTGCAAATTACATCTTAAAATTATCTTTTTATTGATTGCACCCACATTGTAAAATTACAACATAAATCTACCCCCAGACAGAATCGTGCGTTTTCGTTTCACTATTCTATCTGGGGGCATTTTATCGAATTTTATAGCCGCCAACATTTTTAAATTCTACTGCTAATCAATAGAAAGCATTTGTCTGTGAATATTTTAGGTAGACACATTGATTGCATTAATCGGTACACTCGTCCGACACTGATGTTTATGCCATAATCATAACCGAGGATATATGCGATTTTATAATTGCTATTTATGGAAGTAAGAAAAAATCAAATAAGTTAACAGGATTTATGCCACTTTTGAAATGATTAGCATATAAAAACTGCGCAGTTGCAGAGTTTTCTCTCTGCGACTTGCGCTTTTTGTATTTTACAGCCCACAATTAAAATAGACGACACAAAAAGGGCCACGAAACATTTTAGTTTCGTGGCCTAGATGGTGCGGGTAATTCGAGTTATGAATGAACCATCCATTCGTGGTTATTTATCTTGTGATTATGAGTGCTTACCTCAAATACCGTGTTTCACAAATTTGCATGATTTGATAAATTGGGCTTTTTGTAATGTTAGTTTATATAAAAACTATTAATTGCTACTTGTAATAATGTCTCGAAGAAGTTATTAATCGAAACTGTAAAATCCGGATAGCTTTTTACCAAATGCCAAAGGATGCGTCTACATCGGTTTTATTATAATGTCCTGTCAATAATTTCTGCCTGTGTAATAATATCCCGCAGTCTGTTGCCATCCACTTTGTATTCCAAGAGCTCATCGACGGTGTTATATGTTTTTTCAGTTTCTTCATTGTATATTTCCGAAATTATAATTTTACCATTATGATGAATAATACCATATGTTTTTGCATGATAAACAAATTGCACTTCTCCACCGTCGTGTATGCACCACTTAAAATCACTGATTGTTTTAAAACGATTGTCCTCTATACTATTGGATAATACGACTGTTCCCAAAGTTACAACCCCTTTGTAATTTTTAAATATTGGTGCTCCATCAGGATAATCTTCTTTTGGATAATTGATCTCAGGCCCCATTTGTGGATTCCCACGATTTTTATCCCAATAAATCAGATGATCGTGAGGATCCGTATGATATTTGGGAAATCCATGATCTGTATAATGTCTTTCATATACTGCGCGGCCATCTTCTCCTATTTTTGTATCGATGCGATATCCATTTTTATAAGTTGTTTTAATTTCTCCTAGTTCTCCAAAAAATCGTTCGTCTTCCGGCTCTTTAGGTCTCCATTTTCCCCCATAGGCGCTGCCCGTTCCAGTTTGTATAAGGCTATTATAGTTCTGATAATTCTCATTTACAACAGACCCGCTTTTAATAATAAGATTACTTCCTAACGGAAGAGGCTCTTCTCCGCAGATGTATTTTGCGTATTTGGATGGGGTGTATAAGTTTTTGTCCATGTACTTCCATGAACTGCGGTCATAATCAACAAACACGATATCGCCCTGCATCTCTGGAAATGGCTCATTGTAGCAGATAATTTTCTCCGGTTCAATCCGACGAAGCATTTCATTATAACCCTTGAGAAAAAACTCTTTCTGATCCTGACGATTGTCGTGCTCTGATACCATATAAGTGGAAACCGCAACCGTGGAGCCTTTTTCGATTCCATCAAAGCAAAACTCAAACGTGTTTTCGTTTCCCCAGCTTACAGTTGGAATGACGCGAATTCCTTTTGATGCAAAATAGGCGCCACACCAACGGTGTCGAAATGTGTTGGTAAGCTGCAGAACAGGTGCCATCTCAACATACATGCTGAAGTCAGGGGAGAGCACTGCACGATAGTGTTTTAGTTTTTCTAAATCAGTATCTGGATTTTTCCATACACGTTCAAATTTGTAGTTATACAGAAAGAAATGAACCATGCGGTTGAAATGTTTTGTGTCATGAAGGTCTATTTTATCGAACCCTACAAGAAGCAAATCATGGAAGTCATCCGACTGAATTAAATTTTGGAATTACCGGAATTTGCAACTTTCCTTTTCCTTCAAACTGATTGCGAAGGAAAAGGGGATTTGTACGATAATTGTAGTTTTCTTCCGTCACTTGATTACCTCCTAAAAAGTATCTTCTATTGATAGGCGGTGTTCGGTCGGAAATTCTCCTATTTAATGAAATTATTCAAAAAGTTTTAAATTCTTTTTTATGTGAGGTAGTTTTGAATGCTTTTGTAGTATTTGCTTATCTAACAAAGCAGATTTAGCCACCAAATAAAAAGCAGAAAAAAGAAAGCGGAGTCATCAAATTTGACGACTCTGCTAGTGGTATGAATATTTGACAACCAAGTGAATTACCAATGAAAACAAATGCAAACTTACAGCGGTCTTCTGGAGATTTAAAAGATTTTAAGAAAAATAGTTAGTCTTTCAGTATTTTATAATCAATCTAAATTTCATGTAATAAACATTATGCGAAGTTTTGGGAATGCTCTACGGGCGGAAAGGCCTTAGCACAATTATAATAAATTTGTTACTTATTTCTTAGGTGCTTTCGTACTTCGCTATAAAAATATCCTTTTGCAATTTGTGAAATTTAGCGGGGAGAGACAACAAGTACGTTGTTCTAGTGCTTTTATGTCATAGCCTCCTTTTAGTATCAGCGCTGCAGAATTCTGAAATATTATTACCTTCTTTGAGAACCATCCACACAGCATAGATAAATAATGTATTTTTTTCCAAACATCGGTTTGCTGTTATGTTAGGTGAGCGAAACGGAATGCTTGAAAGGCAAAAATGCCTTGGAGCCTAATCCTTTTCTGAAAAACAAAGTACAACCAAATAGTTAAAATAAAAAGCTGCTTCACTCATTTAAACAATCGGTTTGGAAAAATGTATAGGTAAGTGACAAATATGACCTCAAGACAAAAATGCCTGGGATCTAGGTAATGGGGGTCTATTGGTGTAAGATGGCAGAAAAAGCTTTCTTTTTTATTAAATCAACAGATTAACTGCAAATGATTTTAAAAGTCCTCAAAATTTAATTGGCAATCCTTACACGATTTCACTTTGCGAATTTTTATAATATCATTTTCTGTATCAACTTTACCAAAAAGAAGTGGAGATGATGGATTATGTCCCAACCAATTACTTCTTACAATTTCAGAACTATAATTGGCGTAGCAATAGAAACACCCATTTTTACAAGTATTATAGGCTCCGATATCTATACTTGCAACACAACCACATTCAGCTCTTTGATTTTTATCTTTTTTTATTTCTAACTTGTATCCACCCAATCGTTCAAATCTATCTTTGTCAATGCAACTTGCATGATGAATTCCAAATTTATTAAGATCAATATCTTCTGCGCAAGTATCAACATAAATACCATATTTTTTGGCTATTTTCGAGAATTGTTGCATTAACTCTTCTTTTTGTTCGAAAGTAGGCTGAATGATATCTAATGGCTGCGCATTTTTTTCGGTCTTTTTATAGAAATCCAAAAAACTAACGGTACATTTTTCAGTGTAATCAGCGAGTCTTGATGCTAACAAATTAAAATATTTCAGGTGATATTTTATCGTATATTTTTTATTGAGTAAAATAGGGTCATATCGCCAAATTACTTTTTCTTTTCCTATTTTTTTTGACAATTTCTGAAATGATGGAATTACAACATCATTTTTGGATGGTACGTTGGGTTCAACGTCTTTTCCATAAGCATTTAATGTAAATTGAAAATAGTAGGTGTAGTCATGAAGTTCATCTAAGCGATCAATCATGGGTGCAGGGTTCTTACTCCAAAAAACAATACCGTCTACAACATCAGGAGAAAGATTTATTTTTCCGATTTGATGAATATTCATGGGATTTCGTACAAGCACAAAGCCCTCTTTTATACGATTGTAAAACCATTTTGAGTAATATGTGGGGATGTCTGTTCGTCTACTGGCACTAATTATCATATTTTACTTCCTATACTCAAATACGATTGATCTTGTTACATCCGGTTTGGGACTATCCAAATTAATGATATGGTTATGTGGGTCTGTATGTACCCACGGATTATCATGGCCTGCGTAATGGTGTTCCTTTGTTGTCCTGTTTTTCTCATCTATTTAAAAGTTATTTTAATTTCTCCTGGTTTTCCTAGAGATGATTTGCCTTCTGAGGTTTCCACTGTTGACCGTAGATGCTTCTTATTCTAGCTTGTATAACAATATTATAATTTCCATTTTATATCGTTCTGTCAATTACCGTCACATGCGTAATCACATCGCGTAGTTTGTCTTCGCCGACTATGTATTCCAAGGCATCATCAGCGTTGTCAAAATATTTCGTAGTATCAGGCTGGTTGTAAAGATAGATAATGATCTTTTCTTGCGTATGAGAAACACCATATTTTTGACCAGCCCAATCAAATTCCACTTCGCCGCCGCAACTCATACACCATTTGAAATCACTGATACTGACAAAGCGATTCTGTTCCGGGGTGTTCCCTTGAATGATTTTTTCGCCCATGTAAGAATAACCTCCATATTTTTTGGATTCCGGAGCACCGTCCGGGTAATTGATTGGTTTACTAAAGTTTGGATGATTATTTTCCCAAGTTATGATATGATCGTGAGGTTTGGTATGGGCTTTTGCGTTGCCGTGATCTGTATGATGGCGTTCTCTGTTACTAACCCATTATCACTTATGTGCGTCTCCCATCTTTATTTATATTGCCCAGATTACCGACAAGGCGTTGATCACCCAGCTTGGTTGGGGTCGTTTCCCATTTTCCACCATAGATGCTTGCCCATTCCAGTTTGTATAAGGCTATTATAGTTCTGCTAATTTTCATTTACAACAGATCCGCCTTTAATCATAAGATTACTTCCTAAAAAAGTATCTTCTACTGATAGGCAGTATTCAGTCCGAAATTCTCCTATTAATGAAATTATTCAGAAAATGCATATAAAAATGGAGAAAGATTTAATACTACTGTTTTCGCAATTCATGAGATTTAGAACTATGATAACAAGAACCTGGGTTTCAAGTTAATCGGCGACATAGAGAAGATACTTGAAAATTCCCTTTGTGATCTGTATTAAACAACACTGTAAAAGACATAGCTTGAGGATTATTTTTTCAATATTTGAAAATTTTATAGTGCTATTGTAAGATGACTCAATTTGACAGCCTAAAAACGTTATGTTAACATAAAATAGTAATATTTTATTAATGAAAAGGAAAGGAAGAATGTAGAATTTGAAGAAAAAGATTAACCATTATGTAACACCTGTTTTTTGGATTTCAATGAGTATAATTTCCATTGTTGTAATACTGGGAATTGTTTTTCCAGTAAAATTTCAGTTTGTAACGAAGCAGATAAAAAAATTTATTAGTATTTATTTGGGTTGGCATTATTTGATTTTAGTGACCAGCATTGTATTTTTTTGTTTATTCCTAATTTTTAGTCCGGTAAGCAAAATCAGACTAGGAGATCCAGATTCCAAACCTGAGCACTCAAAACTTTCTTGGATTGCTATGTTGTTTTCAGCAGGTATGGGAATTGGCCTTGTTTTTTGGGGCGCGGCAGAGCCTTTATCTCATTACGCTGTCTCTGCTCCGGATGGACAAACTGGCTCACAAAAAGCTTTAAAAGATGCTTTTCAATATACTTTTTTCCATTGGGGAATTCATGCATGGGCAGTTTATGCCGTTGTAGCACTTGCACTAGCATATTTTCAATTTAGGAAAAAAGAAAAAACATTAATTTCAGTTACTCTGAAACCCCTCTTTGGACATAAAACAGATGGATTTTGGGGTAAAATATTAGACAGCATCACTGTTTTTGCTACTGCTATAGGTGTAGCTACAACCTTGGGATTTGGTGCTATACAGATTAATGGCGGTTTAAAATATTTATTTGGGATTCCTAAAAATATATATATTCAGATAATAATTGTTGCAGTTACAACAATTTGCTTTATTATGTCAGCTTTATCCGGTATAGGAAAAGGCGTAAAAATTTTATCAAATATAAATGTTATTTTGGCAATTGGACTAATGTCCATAGCAATCATAGTAGGACCTTCTGCAAAGATTATAAATACTTTTGTTGAAACATTAGGTGGCTACCTGCAAAACTTTTTAAGTATGAGTTTTAGTACTGGTGCCTTTGATGCTCAGCAGCAGATTTGGATACAGAAATGGACAATATTTTATTGGGCTTGGTGGATTTCTTGGTCTCCATTTGTGGGTGTATTTATTGCCCGCATTTCCAAAGGGCGGACAATACGTGAATTTTTGACAAATGTTTTGTTTATTCCCACTATATTTAGTTTTTTATGGTTTTCTGCATTTGGAACATTATCAACCAATGCTCAAAGCAATGGAGCACAGCTTACAATGCTGTCTACAGAGGAAGTATTATTTGGTTCTTTCCATTATTATTCATTTGGGATGCTGCTCTCAATTATTGCAATTATATTGGTTTTTACATTTTTTATTACCTCAGCGGATTCGGCAACATTTGTTCTTGGAATGCTATCTGAAAACGGTAGTCTAAACCCGCATAAAAAAATAAAGATCATATGGGGAATATTAATTTCTACATTTGCTGTTGTGTTATTAATGTCAGGTGGATTAGATGCTCTTCAGAATATTTTAATTATTGTTGCACTACCATTTTCTATCATTATTTTACTTATAATGATTTCTTTAGGAATTGAACTTCATCATGAGAAAAAAGAAATGGGATTGTACCTTAAACCAGACAATTATCCATCAAAAGAAGATCCTTTTAAATCTTATCAAGATTAAATATTTTTCCATTAAATTTTCGCCGGATTTTTGTTTTGACAATCGAACCGGTATAGTAAAAAGCGATAGTTTATATAATGATAGCGCAGCCGCAGAGTTTTCTCTCTGTAGCTGTGCTTTTTCTATTTTGCAGACCGCCATTAAAAATAGGCGACACAAAATATTAGTAAAAGACATAAAAATAGCGGATACTAAAGAAGTACCCGCTTGAATTTTTTAAGAGTAATGGTTAAATCCTATTTAAAAAAAGGAAAGCCATTTCATTTGCGTGGGTGTTAAATAAAATGACTTTTGTCAGTGAGTCATTTGTTCAGTTTAAGGATAGGCTTAACTAGTGTAGAAACCACCAAATAAAAAGTTTCAATTAAACAATTAAATGGTATGGTCTATTACTGTAACTTTTGTGATCACATCGCGTAGTCTGCCTTTACCAACCATGTATTCCAGTACCTCGTCGGCGGAGTTGCACCATTTTTCGGTTTTTGGTCTATTGGCTTCACTAATATTAATCTTTCCTTCGGGATGGGTAACCGTATATGTTGTACCCTCCCATATGAATTTTACTTCGCCGCCGCAACTTATACACCATTTGAAATCACTGATACTGACAAAACGATTTTGTTCTGGGGTGTTCCCTTGGATGATTTTTTTCTTACGTTATGATATGATCGTGAGGATTCGTATAATCTCTCGGATTGTCATGATCTATATGATGACGTTCTCTGTTACCTAACCCATTATCACCTATGTGTGTCTCCCTGTATCCATCTTTATTTATATTGCCTGGATTACCGACAAGGCGTTGATCCTCCGGCTTGTTTGGATTTGGTTTCTATTTTGCACCATAGACACTTATCCATTCCAATTTGTACAAGGTTATTATAGTCCTGCTAATTTTCATTTACAACAGATCTGCTTTTAATAAGATTACTTTCGACTGGTATTACCATGAAACCAGTTGACAGATATCAAAAAATGGGTAAAATCTAATTACACTTAGTCAAAATAATTAGGAGGTTAATATTTATGAAGAAATATCAATGCACCGTCTGTGGATATGTGTATGATGAAGAAAAGGGCTGTCCGGAACAGGGAATTGCTCCGGGTACAAAATGGGAGGATGTCTCTGACGATTTCATTTGTCCGGAATGCGGAGCAGCCAAAGACGCCTTTGAACTGATGCAATAAAGTTGTATTATGGATGAAAACAGCCCCGTCAGTAGAAATGGCGGGGCTGTTTTTTCAAAAAGTCTATATATCTTGTTTCTGGAATTTATTCCATTTAGCAAAGCCTTCGCATATTGATTTAAAAATTACTTTGTTAATTAAAAAATCAACTTTTTTAATAACTGTTACTTTATACCCCAAAACAGATTTGTGAGAGTGTTTTCTAGGTTAGTTTTAAGATCAACTGTGCTTAATAAAGGTATTATTTTGAAGCTCCCTGAATGCAGTCATCAGTTCTTCCTGAGTGTTCATTACAATAGGTCCGCCCCACGCAATTGGTTCATGAAGTGGTTTTCCCGAAAAGAAAATAAACCGCAGTCCAGATTGTGGCTGTGCCGAAACGGTAATATTATCTCCGCTTCCGAATAGAACCGCCGATTTTGACGATATTTTTTGTTCATTTATAACAGCATCTCCCTCGATGAGAAAAACAAAAACTGTTTCATCCGCCTTTGTTGGGATGGTAATGTCCTCACCGCTTGAAAGCACAATATCATAAATCGTTGCAGGAGTATGTGCCGGAGTGATCCCGACTGCCTTCCCAAAATGGCCGGAAAGAATGCCGATTTTCGCTTTTCCATTGTTGATTCTGGGAATCAGATCCCTTGTAAGGCTACAATAAGCAGGTGTTGTCATCTTTTCTTCTCGAGGAAGATTCAGCCATAGCTGAAATCCAAGCATCCTGCCTGATTCTTTTGGCATTTCCTGATGTAAAATGCCACTGCCTGCTGTCATCCATTGGAACTCTCCTGAGTGAATCGTGCCTTTATTCCCCAGAGAATCCTCATGATCGATTCTGCCGGAAATCAGGTACGTAATGGTTTCAATCCCTCTATGTGGGTGCATGGGGAATCCGGCGAGATAGTCGGATGGGTTGGTAGAATCAAACGAATCCAATATTAGAAACGGATCAAAATCTTTAACATCATTATTACCGAGCACACGAACAAGATGGACTCCAGCGCCATCTACAGCTTTTTGTCCACGAATTTGTTTGATGATTTTTCGTTTAATCAAAGCGGACACCTCCTTGAATTGATATTAGATATTACGATTTCATCAGAAAATAGCTGAAAGGAGCGCTAATAAAAAATTGTTTAAAGTAAATAGGGTTTCATCGAAGGATAGTAAACTTTTGTATGCTTACATCCTCACAGATAGGAGGAGCCGACTTTTGCAGTACACACTTTTGACTTGAAATCAGTCTTTTTGTGCGATTTGTCATAGAAAGGTGAGTACCCATTTCCTCCGTGGGCACACCAGTAATATTGTTTTGCCCTTTGACCTCAACGGGGTAGGGCAATTTTTGTGTAATAACAGTTTATTCAAGTTGTTGTACAACAGTTTATTCCCTTTAGTTTTAAAGATCAATCTTTTTCTGTCTACCAAATTATCTGATGAACAGACACTTTGAATCTCAGAAAAAGAAATCATTGATACACTGTCACACTGCCGCCAACATAAATGGACAGTGGTCTCATCATGACCATTTTTTCCGCCAATCATACATCGCAGTGAGAACGCTGTCAAAATCGTGTCCCTTTTCTGTCAAGTCATATTCGACGGTAACCGGTGTCGTCGGGGTTACAGATCGGCTTATTATGCCATTTTCTTCTAAATGTTTAAGGGTATCCGACAAGGATTTTGTGTTAATATGCAATTCTTTTCGTAGCTGGTTATAGTGCTTTGGACCAGAACAGAGTTCGTGAATAATAAAGAACGACCATTTGTTCCTAAATATATCCATTACTGCAACAATTGCTTGAAGACAACTTTCGTTTTTTTCCATAAAAACAGCTCTCCAGTAACTTTATAATATAAAGCAAGGCTAATAAATGAAATCATGTATAAAAAATTTGTCTACTTTACAATTTAACTATAGCATATTAAAATTAAATAATCAAAATATAGAAAAACAAAGCAGAAGGTGAAACATCGTGAATGAAGCAAGCAATAAATGCAAAATTAAAATTACAAAAGGCGGTACTTATCTTGTTTCAGGGAATGCGCCAATTGCTGAAAAAGTCATTGAACCTAAAGGCAAAACCTACGAGTTTAAAGAGAAACACATTTTTTCTCAATTGGAGCACTATGCTATTTGTCGCTGAGGTGAATCGCAAAACAACCGTTCTGTGACGCAACTTATGTTGTATATACTATATTTAACGCGTCTGTAATACAGCATATTGACAATGAAAAGAAGTGAACGAAATGTCTGAAAAAATGCCGACGATTTTTATAGGGCATGGGTCTCCAATGAACGCCATAGAAAACAATTCCTATACGGCTATGTGGACTCAGATCGCCAAACAGATGAAACGGCCCGAGGGAATCCTTTCCATTTCCGCACACTGGTTTACACATGGCACGAAGATAACCGATGCGCCAAGACCCAAAGTCATATACGATATGTACGATTTTCCAGAAGCCTTGTACCGCGTTGCTTATCAGCCACCGGGCGATATGGAACTGGCGCATGAAACAATCAAACTGATCAGCAGGCAGGTAACTGTGGATAACACATGGGGAATTGACCATGGTACTTGGTCTGTGCTCTGCCGTATGTATCCGGAAGCTGATATTCCAGTTTATCAGATGAGTGTCGATGCCGACGCCGATGCTGAAACTCAATTTAAAATCGGCAAAGAGATAAAGGAACTTCGCAATAGGGGTGTCATGATTTTAGGGAGCGGTAATGTTGTCCATAATCTTTCGCGGGTCAACTGGGATATGGAGAGCGGTTATCCGTGGGCACAGGAGTTTGATTCTTATATCAAGAACGGCATCATAGAAAGAAACTATAAAGACGTTATCGATTACAAAAAAGCAGGGAGTTCAGCAGGAATGGCATTTTATACGCCGGACCATTTTGCGCCGCTGCTCTATGTGTTAGGCGCGTCGCAGGAAAATGATCGATTGACGGTGTTTAACGATTCGTGCACGATGGGGGCGTTATCTATGACCTGTTACCTGTTTGAATAAACCAGTAGGGGCTAACAATTACCCGATTCTCTTTGCTCAGACTAAGGTGGTGTGTATTGAATTCAACAGCTTTTTGCAGGTTAGAATATCATAAAGTTTACCAATAACAAATAAGTGAACTAATTGGAAACACTCAAAATTGTATCCAAAATTTATTATATAAGGAGAATGAATTATGAACAAGAAAAAGATTGGAATTTTTGTGGGAAGCCTTCGTAGAGATTCTTACAGTCGCTTTATTGCAAAGGCAGCTGTATCGCTTTCACCGGAGGAACTTGAATTTCGTTTCATTGATATTGGAAACCTTCCGCTGTACAATCAGGACTTTGATGATGATGGACAGCCACCCGAATCTTATGAGAAGTTTCGTAATGAAGTGGCAGATCTCGACGGGTTGCTTTTTGTAACCCCAGAATATAATCGCTCTGTTCCGGCCGTACTGAAAAATGCACTAGATGTTGCTTCCCGCCCATATGGGCATAACGTCTGGAGTGGAAAACCGGGTGGCATCATCAGCGTATCTCCAGGCGGCCTTGGAGCGTTTGGAGCTAATCACCATCTTCGTCAACCTATGGTATTTCTGAATGTTTTGCTTCTTCAGCAACCGGAAATGTATATCAGCAAAGTGGCTTCCCTTTTGAATAAAAAAGGAGAGCTTGTTGATGAATCCACCCGTACGTATTTGAAAAAATTTATGGAAGCTTTCTCTGAATGGGTAAGAGTTATCTCTGAGTCTCATTGAATCTTAAGAACTGAAATGATTGAACCTAAAGATTTTAATAATAATTCGTTTGCCAGCTACCAAAAGCCTTCATTTTATGATATCTTTTGAATTCATTTTTATGAACATTTGACCACTCGGTGCATCAGCAAACATGAATGTGGGTGGTTTTTCTGCTATAATTTAAAAATTATACAAAAATAAATCGTGAAAATTGACGGAAATTAGCTTGATTGATTCAAATAAAGTCAGTATACTTTGTGTGGAAGGCAAAAAAAGGAAATATATGGATGTTTTCAGGAACAGGATGCACAGTAAATTTTAATAAAAAGGAGTTTTAAAAATGTCTATTGTTGATTTTTATCGTTGTGAGAGATGTGGAAATATTGTTGCTTTAATTAAAAAAGGTGGAGGAACGCTGACCTGCTGCGGTCAGGCCATGACAAAGCTTGTGGCCAACTCAACCGACGCAGCAAAGGAGAAGCATGTTCCGGTTGTTTCCAAAGAAGACGGTAAGATTCATGTCGTCGTTGGCTCTATGCTGCATCCTATGCTGCCGGAGCATCACATTGAATGGATTGCGCTTGTCTCTGATGACAAAGTAGAGCTGAAATATTTAAAACCGGGCGAAGAGCCAAAAGCAGAGTTTGATGAAGTGAAGTCGGGTACCGTCTATGCGTACTGCAATTTGCATGGCCTCTGGAAAACAGATCTGGCATTTGAAGAGAATTTCGTTATCCAGGATGAAGCAGCTTGCTCGGCAGAGTTTAGTGAAGGCTGCATTATTCCGGAATAAGCAGTTGATAAAATGCCTTTGAAAAAAATTGGATTATTGCCGGTATTGCCTATCACAGCCGGTCGATAAAAAATAACAAAAAGGAGTCTTAAAAATGTCTATTGTTGATTTCTATCGTTGTGAAAGATGTGGAAATATCGTTGCTTTAATTAAAAAAGGCGGAGGAACGCTTACCTGCTGTGACCAGGCAATGACAAAACTTATGGCCAACTCAACCGATGCAGCAAAGGAGAAGCATGTTCCGGTCGTTTCAAAAGAAAACGGTAAAATTCATGTTGTCGTTGGCTCCACGCTGCATCCCATGCTGCCGGAGCATCACATTGAGTGGATTGCACTTGCTGCTGATGACAAAGTAGAGCTGAAATATTTAAAGCCGGGCGAAGAGCCAAAAGCAGAGTTTGATGAAGTGAAGTCGGGTACCGTCTATGCATACTGCAATTTGCATGGACTCTGGAAAACTGAGTTCTAAACTGCAAAAACCATTTGGAGGGATTGATTGCAGCCGGTATTGGTCAGGCGGCGAAAATTCCCCAGTATATCATCAGTGCAAATGCATTTTGTGGGTCTTCACGGACGTTCTCTTCCCGCGGCCGTAGCGGTCAAAATTGCAAATGAGAGATTCACTATTATTGTCGATAGTCGATACCAGTGATGGGGATTCATATGGAGAAGGCGAAGATCATTTCATCCACAATATTTTCCCGCAATGTCAATATTGCGCATTTTATTCATGACGACCAGATTTATGGATTGACCAAAGGACAAGCATTGCCGACTTCCATGATGGGATTGAAAGTCGATGTTTAGACAGGCGAAAACTTTAACGAACCGCTTAATCTGGTTTTTCTTGCCATTACGTGTGGTGCCGGATTTGTTGCACGCATTTATAGGTCACAAAGAGCATTTGATATCCCTGATGAAATAGGCGATATGCATTAGTTTTAACAAAACCAATACTTTCGCGTGGTACAGTCAGCGTGTCTACGAGCTGGATGAATCTTATGATAAAAAAACAAAATTACCGCCATACGGGAGGCCACAAAATTCAGCGACCGAATTCCGATCGAGCTTTTGTATCGAAAAGACAAGGCTACATTTCATCAAAAAAACCGATTTTAACTATGTGAATCAACTGATCAGGTCCTATATTTAAATCTAATTATTGGAGGTTTTTAAAATGGCTGTTAAAAATGCAATGACTTCTGATTTTCTGCATTCCGCATATGGGGGCGAAAGCATGGCGCATATGCGTTATCTGATCTGGGGAGACATGGCGGAAAAAGAAGGATTTCCAAATGTGGCAAGGCTGTTCAAGGCGATCTCCTACGCCGAGCAGGTGCATGCAACCAATCATTTTCGTGAAATCGACGGCAGTACTGCAGATGCTACGGTAACTGCTGGCGGTGTTTTTGGCACAGGCAAAACAGCGGATAACCTGCAGGGGGCAATTAATGGCGAACTGCATGAAGTGGAACAGATGTATCCGGTCTATCTAAACGCGGCGGAATTTCAGAATGAGACTGGCGCAAAGCGTTCGTTTCACGGAGCATGGGAAGCAGAGAAGCTTCACGCAGAACTCTTTCAAAAGGCTTTGGATGCAGTGAAAGTTGGCAAGGATATTGAGTTGAAGGCAATCTATGTTTGTCCGATCTGCGGGAATACTATTCTGGACGAAGCTCCGGGAAAATGCCCTGTTTGTGGTGCAAAAAAGGAAATGTATCATAAGTTCTAAAGAGTCTTTGTATTGCATCGAGATTTGGCGGTAGAGGAAAATGAAATTGATCGATGCTTATTTTTCCATCAGCTACCTGTAAGTTATATGACCGATCAATTTATCCTTATAGATGGTAAGTTTTTTCTTTGATGAATTTTTAGGTTAAGGAAAATTTCGTACAGTGTTGTGACATTGTCTATTATATAAGAAGGAGACGATAGAAATGCTGAATCAAGAATTGGTATCCCTATTGAATAAACAAATTAATATGGAATGGTATTCCGCGTACTTTTATTTGGATATTTACAGCTATTATACAGACCAGAACCTTAACGGCTTTGGCAATTGGTTTTACGTCCAGACTCAGGAAGAGCGCGACCATGCGATGTTGTTTGTAAAATATTTGTTGAATAACAATGAGAAGGTCGTTTTACAGGATGTAAAAGCACCGGATAAAATTTTTAAAGACTTCCGTGAACCGGCCAACGCTGCATTTGAGCATGAGAAAAAAGTTACGGCATCGATCAATAGCATTTATGCTGTTGCCTATGAGCAAAAGGACTTTCGCACGATGCAATTCCTTGACTGGTTTGTAAAGGAACAAGGCGAAGAGGAAAAAAACACTGAAGACGTTGTTAAAAAGTATGACCTATTTGGTAAAGATGCAAAAGGACTTTATCTGCTTGATTCCGAACTGGCCACGAGGGTTTATGCTCCTCCGACTCTGGTCATTTAAGACAATGGCGTATTTTGGCAGTATGGAAAGTTCGACTGGATGCCATATTTTAAAAAAATTAAATTTAGAAATCAAGTAAGGAAGGAGTAACCACCATGAGTATCTATGATTTTGCGGTGAACAATATCAAAGGGGATAGAGTATCACTCTCCGATTATAAAGGGAAGATCGCGCTGATCGTGAACACAGCCAGCAAATGCGGATTCACCCCTCAGTATGATGGGCTGGAAAAACTTTATCAGAAATATAAGGATCGTGGATTCGTGATTCTTGGCTTTCCATCCAATCAATTCCTTGCACAGGAGCCGGGAAACAATCAGGAAATTTCATCGTTTTGTAGACTGAATTACGGCGTTACTTTTCCAATGTTTTCAAAAATTGATGTGCGAGGGGGAAATGCCGATCCACTTTTCAAATTCCTCACCAAAGCTGCTCCCTTTAAAGGCTTTGAATTGGAGAAAGAAAGCGGACGGAAAATTCAAAGCGTAGTAAAGGAACATTATCCCGAGAATCTGGAAGGTGACGAGGTCAAATGGAATTTCACTAAATTTCTAATCGGACAAGACGGAATCGTAAAGGGAAGATATGAGCCGACGGTCACGCCGGAAGAGCTTGATCCGATCATTAAGAGTATGCTTTGATTTTTATAAGGGAAAAGCAACCATGCAGTATCTGTGTGGTTGTTTTTTCGAGTTTCGGAAAAAAGAATAAACAGAAGTTCAGTAGCTTGTAAATTAGCTTGTGGAGAAAAATCCGAGAAATAAATACAATATTCTTTGGGCACTGTGAAAAACAGTGCCTTATTTTTTCCCTCCGCCATTTAAATGACGGAGTCTTTTTTTGAGTGTGAGATTCATGCTAATGAGAATTGTAATTGCTTGGGAAAAATGAGTCGCTTTTCTACAGATGAAGCTCCGTCGCATGAAGGACAATAGAGTTTATCGCATGATTTCGGTGAGAAAAGTTATGACCTTCCCAATCTTATTCTATATCAGGTCATGGTTCCAGAATAAATTTTCCACATCGGTGGCGTATCTTCACAAAATCTCTATCGACAGGTATGTGGTGAAACTCAAATGGAACACGATGAAGGAGACGATTTAAATGGCATTATAATCTTTCCAAACTCATCGTACGAAAAACTTGACAGTATTTTTGAAATCCATCCGGTCCAATGATATAAATGTTAGGCATATAGGCTAATCTTTTTCTGGAATACGCAATACGTTCCAGACCATTATCAATTGCCGTGTGATTGCTTAACGCTACATCCACATGTTTGTTCATTGCCTCACCAACAAAGTAATCCAATGATTTCAGGTATTGTTTCACTTCGGCCTTTGTCCAAGGCGGCGTAGTACCTCCCCATAGGGCTGCCATGTGATTTTCTCCATTTTCTGTTACGGGAAATATATAACTCAGGCAGCCAGGAGTATGGCCAGGTGTGCTGTAGACGAATATTGTTTTGTCACCTAATGTTACGGTATCTCCATCTTGCAGATAATGATCAATAGCGTAATCTTTCCATGTTTCAGGTCTGTCCGGCTTTGTCGGATGTTCCTGCCAGAAAATATCATCCACTTTGGAGAGGTATGTGTCCACATGATATTGTTTAACAAACCATTTACCACATCCTGTATGGTCAACATGGCCATGCGTTAGAAGCAGCTTTTTAATGGTGTCAGGATTCCATCTCACATCTTTAATTGCAGCTACGATAGAATCAAAAGCTTTTTTTGACGGCCAAATAGCATCAATGATAATCAATCCATCATTTGTCTTTAATACGAAGCAGTTTGTTTCTCTTTGGGCAACGATCAGTAGGTCATCAAAAATAAGCGAATGGGTAAAAAACGACATATCCTCCATTGCTCTAATGGTTTCGCTCGAAAATGCTGGTTTATCTAGTCTCATTATTTAATATACACTCCTCTGTACAACTTGTGTTTTATTCTTGCACAGAGGGAAAACGATTCTTTGGTGGCATGCCATCACTTCCTTTTTAGATATTTATCGGCTCCGATCAACTGCGAATCCCAAATTGTATCAGCAGCTTTGAATAATAATATTAGCTGCTTGTTCAGCATTAATTTTTGATACATCCACTTTATGTGTGCTGAGATTTTCATATAAAGGTATGCGGTCCATACTTCTACGAATTACATCTTCAGTACGAATACCTGCATCAATATCCTTTTTCAAATGCGAGAACAATGCTTGTTTATCACATACCAAAGAAATCAAATGGGTTTTGCAATTCGCCGTATCAAGACGTGAAATAATATCGTCAATAATACTTTGTTCATGCATTACCCAGCAAAACACGATGTTTTCGTAGGCGGAACATTTGATAAAGTTATTTAGGAGGAAACAAATATTCTCGACTACCATTTGTTTCGTTTCATCAGTGACTTGAAATGGGTGCATATCCCAACACCAATCTCCATCTAAAAAAGCGCAATTATTCAGTTTGTTTTTGATAATTTGGCAGGTAGCGGTTTTTCCCACTCCCATTGTTCCGCCAATTAAAAATACATTTTTCATGCTAACCCTCTATATATTTTATTTGACATCTTTTTGTTGTATAAGCACTGCTTTTATGATTAATGATTTTAGGTGCTAAGGGAGGAAAGCTTTAGCATTGGTACTAACATTGTGCGAAGTTTGGAGAATGCTCCGAGCTAGCTGTTGTGATCGTCAAACATCTTATCTGCCAAAGATGTTAAGTACTCCATGCAGAAGCATTGTTGAATAGCAGTTTTTAGTTTTGAGACGCAATGCCCCTAAAACAATACCGAAACAGAGACCCGTAATAACCTTCCAGATGATAGCATTGGCCAACCCTGTTTCCACATGAAAAGCAATCGTGTCAATATACCCGAAGTGCCAAATGGCAAACAGCAATGTTGACATAACATATGTGATCCACTCTTTTTTAAATAATGTATTAAGCTTATTCCACACAAATCCTCTAAAGATTAGCTCTTCGAATACCGGTGTCACAATTGCAGAATAAATCAACAGGACGATTTCGGATGTACTATTGTTTTTCGTCAATATTGGTGTTGAGATAAACAAGGCAAACGTGATTACGGTAAAGATTATATAGCCAGCCCCAAAGTGTTTTGGGAAAATAGACAGATCTATTCTTCTAAATTTGGCAACAAGCAAAATGAGCGCCGATAGCAGTACCATTGCAAAAAGCGAGGCAATTCTATCAGAGTAATATGTTCTATCAACAACAAGAAAACAAGCACTCTTTATTCCAATACGTAGCAATTGCAGGACAAATAAAAAACCGACTATCTTAGAAACATTTTTAACATAATTCCTACTCATACATTTACTCCATATAGTCTGATTTGATTATACAATGAAAGAGCATCATAAACATTATGCAAAGTTCATTGGCAATTCAAATCGTCCTTTCTACGTTAGCTAAAAAAACGTACCCAAATCACCGTTTGGAATTGGTCGCTCTAAGCCAAGTGTTTTCGGCCACATATTCGTATCTTCAATGATAAAGCCCATTAATATTCCCATATGGCTATGCAGATGTCGATGTTGTGCTAAAATCAATGTGAAGCGAGTCCATTCGCACTGATCCGGTTTTTGCAGCAAAATATCATCAGTCAGCGTACCATTGTAATCGGTGATTTTTTTCTTAATGAAATCAAAATAAAGACCGATTTTTTCCCGGCTAAGCCTTTTATTACTCTGTACATCAAGATTGTTAAGATCTTTTTCGTGAAAAGAGGGCTGATGATACACTCTTGGATTGATATACCATTGATCCAGTGAATGCAGCATGTGGTAGATGTGCTTCCATAAAGGCATTTCACAATAGCATTTGTCCCAAAGTTCATCAGGAATACAGGCAATGACATTTTCAATTTCCCATAAAGCACGATTTGCCTCATCTTTAATGATTTCAGTATAGCTGGATTCGTCCATTTTTTGAACCTCACTTTAAACTATTTATTCTGATTTTTTTGCAGAATGTAAATAAACAAATATTTTAATTAAACCAAAGGGGAATCATTTACGAAGCGAGTTGAAGCGAGCATTTATTAGTTTTGCGAAAATGTTCAGGATGTTTTTGACAAGTAGCCACAGGTGTATTTACTTTGTAAATTTGCTTTTCAGTTTTGTTGTCAGCAGTCGCTTGAAACAAACGGGAATAGATCCAAGATATCCGCCCACTGCAATCAGCCCACTATACTTCTTAACTTGTGAGATTGGAACAAAGTTTACCTTACCAGGGCAATTATCAGAATTACAGGTACATACATCTTTTTCTATGTTATCAATATGTACTCTACACCATGTATGACCAGATATGGCTCCGGAGTCCTTGAAAAGTGTTTTACGGCAGTAGACAACCTGAACATGATAGCCTAATTCACGTAATATATCACGAACACAAAACGCTTGTTGAACACAATATCCTTTTCCAATTCCAAATGCTTTCTTATAAGGCATAAATGGTATTTCAACGGAATATTTCATGTTTTTATTAATAAGGAAATTGACATACTTAATCATATCCCATCCAGTTAACTCAGAATTATTACATAGATTAACTGCGTCATGTAATTGCATTTTTCCTCCTCGATTATAAACTGTAAAATTTGTTTCAGTTTCTGATGATTCTGTTTATATGTATTTTTTTGCTTTGCTCAGTTTCCCACTAATATAGTGGCTTTGCTTTGATAAATCAAAATTAAATAAACAGGATGCAAAGTTTATGAAATGCTCTAAAAGCAGAAAAGTTTTTTAACATTTATAGTCTAAATATAGTTCTATAGAAAAATGATGTCAATGCTTAAGTAAGAAAGCGCAGCCGTAGAGCTTCCTCTTCACGGCTGCGCTTTTTTCCTATTTTACAGTCTACAATTAAAATAGACGCCATAAAAAGAGCCACGAAACATTTTAGTTTCGTGGCCTAGATGGTGCGAGTGTACTTACGGCATTTATTTAAAATGTCAGTAATATCAAGGGCTTACGGGCAATCAGATAGCAGTATTTACGGTTAAAATTGAAGAAATCAATAGTATCTTAAAGGCGTTCCATCAGCGAGGCGCTCTTGTGTTATATCTAGATGTGGATCATTTCCACTCTACGGAACGTAGGTTGTTTTGAAGTAATGGGCATGGTACGATGACAATGTAATTAAGAGAGGAGCATGATAACATGAGCGCTTATATTATCGGTAGCACAATTAAAATGTTGCGTGAAAGGAAGAAATATTCACAGAAGCAGCTGACCGAGCTGCTGATAGTCGGTTTGTTTATGACTAAAGTCTGACTGCACAAATTTTACCAAGCACATGGATTGCACAGGATATGGAGGAGAAAACATATGAAAATATTACTTCTGAATGGATCGCCCAAGGGGGAAGCTAGCGATACACTTATGTTAAGCAAGGCATTTTTGGATGGCATGGGCAGAAAATATGAGCAAATCGATTTAATTAAAAAATCTATTGCGCCCTGCATGGGCTGCTTTTCCTGCTGGAAGAAGACGCCGGGGAAATGCGTCCAGCGTGATGATGCCGCTGAGATGTTGCACAAGATTGCTGGAGCAGACCTGGTCATTTGGTCTATGCCTCTGTATTGTTATGGGATGCCATCGCATGTAAAAGCGTTGGTTGACCGTTTGACTCCGCTTACGTCAAATGTTCAGATAACAGACGAGGGAGGCAATACTCATCATGAAACGCGCGGTAAAATACATGCCCGTCATATGTTGATTTCGGGATGCGGGTTCCCGGATTTCGAAGGCAATTTTGATGCACTTGTTCTTCAATTTAAAAGATTATTCGGAAAAGACTCTCCAATGATTCTGTGTGTGGAAGCGCCGATACTCAACGTTAAGGAAGCCGAGCCCATTGTATTGCCATATTTCGAGGCGATTCGCAGAGCCGGAACCGAGTTCGGCTCCAAAGGAACAATTTCCGGTGAAACGATGAAATTTCTTACAAAGCCTATGCTTGATCCTAACGTTTACAGAAAAATATGCAGCGTATAAATCATACATGCCTTTCATTTTTGCTGCTTTGAAAATTGTAATAAATGCAACGCTGAATAGAAGGGGGCGCTGCGGAAGAACATTTCCGCTTTCTGTGACAGCGATTGACTGTATCATACACTATCTCATTGTTTGAATATAAATTAACTAGGTGCAACAAAAAGTCCTATTACTTGCACCTTGAATGCGAGTGTCCTTACGGCATTTTCAAATGCTATAAGAACACTCGACATGGTGCGGGTAATTCGAGTTATGAATGAATCGCTCATTCGTGACTATTTATCTTGTGATTCTGAGTGCTTATCTCAAATACCGTACTTCATAAATTTACATAATTTGATGAAACATAATTAAAAAATTTTAATTCAAACGCTTTATGAAAATGGTTTTAGAACTTTGAAATCCGGATAGCTTTTTACCAAGTGCAGAAGAACATGTCTGCATCACTTTTTTATTATAATGTCCTGTCAATAATTTCTGCCTGCGTAATAATGTCCCGCAGCCTGTCACCACCCACTTTATATTCCAAAAGCTCATCGACGGTATCATAAACGGTACAGTCTTTTTCTACGCGAGTGCACGGTCCAATCGAAAATTTCATTTTGTCGTTCGGCCAGACTGAACTGAGAGTGTAGTCGATTCCTTTCCACTTAAATTCTACGTCTCCGCCCCTTGACATACAGCTTTTAAATTCGCTTAGGGTTTTAAATTGATATGCATCTTCGTTAACGGTTAATATCATAGGAATCTCTCCTTTATATTTGTAGAATTTAAATTCAGGTGCTCCATTCGGATATTCTTCCAACGGATAGTTTATATCATGGCCTGAAAGATCCGGTGTTCCATTATTCGGATCCCAATTAATAATTTTATCATGAGGATTTGTATGTGCCCACGGCTGATTATGATCTGTATAATGCCGATTTTTAATTGCCCAACCTCTGCTGTCGTATTTTACAGATACCCAGTAACCGTTTGTTCCTTGTCTGTTTTCCATATAATATTTCTGGATTGTATTTGGTGGGCCCCATAAAATCCTATCATTTGGTTTGTTGGGATTTGGTTTCCACATTGCTCCATAGGCGCTGCCCATTCCAGCTTGTATAAGGCTATTATAGTTCTGATGATTTTCATTTACAACAGATCCGCTTTTAATAATAAGATTACTTCCTACTGGAAGAGGTTCTTCTCCGCAAATGTATTTTGCGTATTTGGATGGGGTGTATAAGTTTTTGTCCATGTACTTCCATGAACTGCGGTCATAATCGACGAACACGATATTGCCTTGCATCTCTGGGAATGGCTCATTGTAGCAGATGATTTTCTCCGGTTCAATCCGGCGAAGCATTTCATTATAACCCTTGAGAAAAAATTCTTTCTGGTCCTGATGGTTGTCATGTTCCGATACCATATAAGTGGATACCGCAACCGTGGAACCCTTTTCGATTCCATCAAAGCAAAACTCAAACGTGTTTTCGTTTCCCCAACTTACGGTTGGAATGACGCGAATTCCTTTTGATGCAAAATAGGCGCCACACCAACGGTTTCGAAATGTGTTGGTAAGCTGCAGAACAGGTGCCATCTCAACATATATGCTGAAGTCAGGGGAGAGTACTGCACGATAATGTTTTAGTTTTTCTAAATCAGTATCTGGATTTTTCCATACACGTTCAAATTTGTAGTCATACAGAAAGAAATGAACCATCCGGTTAAAATGCTTTGTGTCATTAAGGCCTATTTTATCGAACCCTACAAGAAGCAAATCATGGAAGTCATCCGACTGAATTAAATTTTGGAATTACCGGAATTTGCAACTTTCCTTTTCCTTCAAACTGATTGCAAAGGAAAAGGGGATTTGTACGATAATTGTAGTTTCCTTCTGTCACTTGATTACCTCCTAAAAAGTATCTTCTATTGATAGGCGGTATTCGGTCGGAAATTCTCCTATTTAATGAAATTATTCAAAAAGTTTTAAATTCTTTTTTATGTGAGGTAGTTTTGAATGCTTTTGTAGTATTTGCTTATCTAACAAAGCAGATTTAGCCACCAAATAAAAAGCAGAAAAAAGAAAGCGGAGTCGTCAAATTTGACGACTCTGATAGTGGCATGAATATTTCACAATTAAGTAAACTACCAATGAAATTACATATGTAAACTTGCAGCTGTTTTCTGGAAATTTAAAAGCTTTTAAGAAAAATAGTTAGTCTTTCAGTATTTTATAATCATCCAAATTTCATGTAATAAACATTAAACGAAGTTCAAGTTGATGTTGGGAGAATACAATATCTCCCATTACTTTGAGCACTCAGCTCAAAGTCCTGATCTGCCATTTACGTTCTGCTTTCACTGCACTTATATCGTCAGAATCTTTCAGATCCGATGTCTCCGTTCTGTTTAGGACAAAGGTGGTTCAGTTTTCATTGTTAGACGGCAAAGTTTGCATGAGGGCAAAGAAATATTTAGGTTCACCGGTACTAAAATATTTATACCAAGATTCCAGTGTGTTTGGCCCAAAAACACCTAAATGCTCAATAATTTGTTTTGCCCACAACAAAGCTCCGGTGGAACTTGCAGTAATAAGGTTGTTATCCGCTACAGATGGCTTGTCGATATAAAAACTTTGTCCTTTATATAGAGGAGAAACCATTTCAAGAAATCCCGGTCCATTACTGGTATGCGGACGGTTATTAAGTAGCCCAAAGTTGGCAAGCGCAGCGGTAGCACCACAGATTGCACCTACCGTAGCGCCTAAAGAGAGAAATTTGCTTGCTTTTTCGATGATAGCGCCATGCTTTGGGTTGTTCCATGTATTTGCGCCGGGCAATAGCAGCACGTTTTCTTTACTCAGAACGATATCCTCAATCAAGCAATCGGGCACGATTGTTAGCCCACCCATTGTTTTGATCGGCTCTTTGGAATCACTAACCGTTTTAAGCGATACACGTTGTGCGCCCTTTTTGAAAAATCGACCAGAATTTAGCTCTGAAATAACATATCCCAGTTCCCAATCGGCTAAAGTATCAAGAACGTAAACATAAACTGTAAACATAAATTTCCTCCCGTTTTCATTGATAGGTAGACTGATTTGTATGCTTTTTATTCTACCTTACAATTGTTGACAACAGTATGGCAACAATCTACAATGATAAAAAGAAATTTTGAAAGGCGGCTATCAGATGAAAGTTGACAGGCTTGTCAGCATTATTATGATACTCCTTGCTAAAGACCGTATAGGCGCTCAGGAGTTAGCAGATATGTTTGAAGTTTCACCCCGCACAATCTACCGCGATATAGACACGATCAACATGGCGGGTATTCCTGTTTGCTCAACATCGGGAGTGGGCGGCGGTTTTGAAATTATGCAGAAATACAAGATTGATAGAAAGTTTTTTTCGACTGCTGACCTTTCCGCTATCTTGATGGGGCTTTCCAGTCTTTCCAACATGATACGAGGGGATGAACTGGTAAATGCCCTTGCGAAAGTCAAGAGTTTTATCCCTGTCGACAGAGCGAAAGACATTGAATTAAAAGCAAATCAAATATATATAGATTTAAGTCCGTGGATGGGCAACAGGAACATACAATCAAATTTAGAAATTATCAAAACAGCTTTACAGGAAAGAAAGCTACTTTCGTTTGAATATGCAGATCGCTATGGAAATAAAACTGCACGAACAGCCGAACCGTATCAGCTTGTACTGAAAAGTAGTAATTGGTATATGCAAGGGTATTGCCATAAAAGGAGTGATTACCGTTTATTCAAGCTATCCCGCATATCAAACCTGCAAACGCAAGAGGAAACTTTTACACCGAGAGATTATCAAAAACCGATTTTAGACTTTGCGGAAATTCTGGAAACAATGCAAACAAAAATCAAAATTCGTATTCATAAATCTGTGATGGATCGGGTACTTGATTATTGCACTTATGAAAACTTTTCACCAGACGGTGATGAGCATTATATTGTTAGTTTTCCTTTCATAGAAAATGATTACTACTACAATATTCTTTTAGGGTTGGGGGATAAATGCGAGTGTTTAGAGCCGTTACATATCCGCGCAGAAATGAAGCGTAGAATACATGATATGGCCACTTTATACGAAAACTAGAACAAGAAGTCTATTCTCATATTCATAATACTTTATGTTCGCGATGTTGCGCTATTCCGTTGTTTCCACGCAGGGTATACTCGTCGATTATATTTGTTCTCTTATAAACATTATGCGAAGTTCGGAGAATGTTCCGAGCTGGTTGTTGTGTAAGTAACGTTTCAGCGACAAAATACGAAAACTATTTGATTCTTGTTAACCATGAAATCAAATCGGTAATAATTTTGATACTTTTTTCAGACTTCTGATTGTATATGATACCCATATGTCCGTCCTCACCATCAAAATTAAGTTTGTTTATTACCTTTTTGCTATCCAATATTTTCTTAAAATCCAAAGCCATTTTCCGAAACTCATCCTTTTTGTTGCTCACAAGAAAGGTTTTTGGAAGATTTTGAAATTCAGAAATATTGGCCTATATCATATTTTGGTACTCTTCAGATTTTGAGTACCCTTTTTTAATATCTTTTAATATCATAGAACGCATGCCCCAGTAAGGGATGCTATTTTGATAAAATATCATTATCCCACAATCTAATGCAAGGCCTTGAAATCTATGATTCTTCGTTTGCAAAATTTTAATACCGTTCTCAATCTTTCACTTTCTGAAATTAATGCTTCCATTACTGCAAGGGCAGCGCCGGCAGAATGACCACAGAGGTATATGGTGCATTCATTTCCGCCGTAATCGGATAAATTGTGTCAATAGCTGCAGCAATATCTCGAATCTGATCTGGAATTTTTACTTTGGAAACGGCAAGCCGATAATTGAGATTAAAAACAAGGAAACCTTGTTGAGTGATATAACATCCGAATGGTCGGTTGAGTTCCTTACAGCCGGACATAAAACCGCCGCCATATATGTCAATAAAAACAGCTTGTAGCATATTACGGTTGATACGTGAAGAATCTGACATGTACGGAATATCTCGCTTTTCCTCAATTTCAAAGGGAAGGTTCATTCCGGCAAGTCTTATGCGATCACTTTTTTCCCATCGAGCAAGCATTTTGTTTACAAAGCAGTCTTTGATTCCCATAATCTTCTTCAATAAATGCGTCGAATAAAACGATTTGTGTTTGTACTGAATTGTCATGGTTCCACTAATTTGAGTTAAGAATGAATCACCCATTCGTGTTTCTTTATCTTGTGATTATGAGTATTTGCCTCAAATACCGTGTTTCACAAATTTGCATGATTTGATGAAACATAATTAAAAATTTCTAAAAACAAAAAATTAATTCGAATACTTAAGGTGTATTTTGCAGTTAAGTCATTCGAAAGATCAAGGCTTGACAAGGAAAAATATACATGATAAAATAGTCAACGTTGATTATATAACGATGACTATTTTAGGAGTGAGGCAAATGCTAACACGTTTAGTGGTCTTGGGCTGTCTAATGCAGTGGCCCATGTCTGGATATCAAATTCAACTGATTCTTCAAGTCAGTCAAACCGAGCAATGGGCAGGAATACTGCCGGGCTCGGTCTATCACGCGCTGAAAAAGCTTGAAAAGGAAGGGATGGTTATTCTGAAAGGGACTGAAAGAACGGGAAATCGGTTAAAGTCAATCTATGAAATAACTCCAACTGGGAAAGAGGAATTTGCAAAATTACTCAAAGAAGCTTGGCAAAAGCCATGTCTGCATTTTCCATCAAATATTTATGGGGCATTAAGTTTCTTAAATAATTCACAGCTAGAAGAAGTACTTCCTCTTATTGATAAACAGATTGATATGTTGAAAGACGAATTGAATGAATGGAACAGCGGTGAAATAGCAAAGGCAAAATTTTGTAATGCTGAATTACCGGATTACATGAAAGCAATTTTTGAGAACGGACGCAAACATATTGAATTGGATATTGAGCTTTTGAAAAAGCTGCAAAAAACTTTACCAAAAGAGAAATTAACCGGAGGATTTTATGGAAAACCAGACAATCAGTAAGCAATCTCAGCGCAATGGCCTTATTGTTGTTACGCTTGCAATTTTTACGGATATGCTCGTCTATGGGCTGGTCGTTCCCATCTTGCCCGGATATGCCCTTTCATTGGGAGTATCACAAACAGCAATCGGGTTTCTTTTTGGCAGCTATGCGATTGCCCTTTTTGTGGCGACGCCGATTTTCGGAATCCTGTCGGATAAGGTCGGCCGTAAAGGGCCGATGCTTTGGGGCCTTTTGGGGCTTGCCGGAGCAACGTTACTCTATGCCTTTGCAAAACAATTCTGGATGCTTGTCGTGGCACGTTCCCTTCAGGGCGTTTCCGCCGCGATTACATGGACTGCCGGATTTGCATTGTTGGCTGATCTCTATCCGTCGCAGGAACGCGGAAAAGTGATGGGCATCGCATTAGCTGGGCAATCGATCGGCACTTTGATCGGGCCCACGGTCGGCGGATGGCTTTATCAGATTGGAGGCTACCAGGTACCATTCCTTGCTGCGACGGGATTAGCCATTATTGATGGGATTTTGAGAATTTTTCTGATTAAAGATGTTCCTCACGAAAAATCCGAAAGCGTACTGTCGTCGTTGAATTTACTGAAAAACCGTAGACTGTTAATTATCGTCGGGGTTGTGATTATTGGGGCATCTATCCCATGTGTCCTTGAACCGACCTTACCATTGCGGCTACAAAAAGGAATGAATGTTTCTTCCGGTGTCACGGGTTTACTGTTTGCAATACCAACATTAGCCTATGCAATAAGCGCACCGGTGATAGGTTCCCTGTCTCAACGTATCGGGCATTACAAAGCTATGACAATGGGAATGATATTGGCGGCAGTTTGTTTTCCCTTTATCGCGCTCTCAAATTCCGTTTGGCTTGTGGCAATCGTACTTGTTTTTCTTGGTATCGGAATGGGTACTGCAATTACGCCCTGTTTGCCGGAATTTGCTGAAATTTCCCAGAAGAGTGGCACAAATTCATTCGGAGCATCTTTTTCCATTTACAATACGGCCTATTCGATAGGCATGATGATTGGGCCAACTTTAGGAGGCATTCTTACAAATTATCTTGGTATCGTCTGGTCTTATTCTGTGGTTGCAATTGTCATTCTTGTCTATATCATATTCTTTAATATCTACAATCATCATGCTTTGAAAACAGCTTAATGTTTTTGAAAAAATGCAGCCAAATCTACAAAAAAGACGTAGGTTTGGCTGACGTATAATTGTGCTGATTTTTTAGGGAAGCTTCCAAATTTACGGTTTGGAGGGTTTCTTATGTTTCGGTATTATTATTTCAATAAACCGAAAAAGGCAATTTGATTTGAGAATATCTCACCAAACAGAAAAACGCGAGCTTGACGACTATATTATATGAGTGTAGCCGGAACTACTGCAAAATTCTGGCAGATTGGCTCTGATAATAAGTGACAACACAGCAAGCGTGACAAGGGGAGGTCGACATGGTATACCTAACCCTGTAAATATTGCTTATTTAACTGTCGGAAAGGGAAATTTATGAGATGGTCAAATAAGAGAAAGAACCGGGAAGACACAGCTTTCCTTCGAGAAAAGGAGTAGCCGTAAGCTATTCCTCAGCGCAGATGGCAGGATAAAAATAAAAAGTGAGTGTCCTTACGGCATTTTCAAATGCTATAAAAACACTCGGCGTGGTGTAAGTAATTCGAGTTATGAATGAACCATCCATTCGTGGTTATTTATCTTGTGATTATGAGTGCTTACCTCAAATACCGTGTTTCACAAATTTGCATGATTTGATAAAATGGGCTTTTTGTAATGTTAGTTTATATAAAAACTATTAATTGCTACTTGTAATAATGTCTCGAAGAAGTTATTAATCGAAACTGACCCGTACCGGGTTTGACGGACACCATAAACATCAAGTAAAATAAGATGAAAGGTTTATGGTGGCGAAATGGGAAAAGTATACAGTCCGGAATTTAAAGTGCAGGTCTGCAAAAGAATAATTGAGGGCGGCGAAAAAGTCTCGCAAATAAGCATAGAATTGGATTTACACGAGAACACCATATATAACTGGCTTAATTCGTACAAGGCGAGAAACGGCATGGCATTTATTGGAAGTGGGAACATTAAGCCAGAGGAAGCAGAAATGAAGCGCCTTCAGCGGGAAAACAAAGAACTCCGTGAAGAGAATGAAATATTAAAAAAAGCCGCAGCCTACTTCGCCAGGACAGTAAAGTAGAAGAAAAGTACCTGTTTATCAAGGCTGAGCGAATAAACCACCGTTTGACGAAGCTGTGCAAAGTATTAGGCGTCAGTCGAGGCTATTACTATGCGTGGGATAAAACCGGAAAAAGCAAGCGTTCTGAACGCCGGCGGGAACTGGGCGATAAGATTGAAAAGAAGTACTATGAGCACAAGCGAATTGCTGGGAGCACTAAAATCACGGAAGAAATGCATGCGGACGGTGAACACGTGAGCTGTGGTCTGGTTGCTAAAATCATGCGGGATAAGGGGCTTAAAAGTAAGACGGTCAAGAAATACAAGGCCACGACGAATTCGGAGCACAATCTGCCGGTAGCACCCAACCTTCTGCTGCGAGAAAGAAGTGAAGAGGAACGTATAGACTCCAAAACTGGAAAACTCCGAGACAAATATGAGCGCACTTTTAAATTCAATAGAATAAATACCGCATGGGTAAGCGACATCACTTACATAGCCACGGACGAGGGCTGGCTGTATCTAGCCGGCATTATGGACTTGTGCGGTAAGGAAATTGTCGGCTGGGCCATGGATGCCCGGATGACAAAGGAGCTTGTAATCCGATGCTTTGACAATGCCCGCAAAAAGCGAGGCGGCCCAAAGGGCGTGATTCTTCACAGTGACAGGGGCAGCCAATATTGCAGCAATCAATATCAGAAAATGCTTAAAAAGTATGAGTTCAAGTGTTCAATGAGCCGTAAGGGCAACTGCTGGGATAACGCTCCAATGGAAAGCTTTTGGGGCAAGCTCAAACAGGAATGGCTTAACGGCCAGCATTTCGGTACCCGTGAGGAAGCGAAAGCCGCGGTTTTTTGGTATATCGAAATCTATTATCACAGAAAACGCCTGCACGCTGGAAACGGCTATCTGACTCCAATTTCTATTACGAAGCAGGCGGCTTAACCGGCGAAATTTTCAGGCAAGCTGAAGTTCAAAGCAATATTGCGAAAGTATAAGAAAACTTGATGTTTTGTTTGTCTGGCAAACTTAGGCTGGGTCAGGCATATCTTGGTTTGCTAATGTCACAATTTTAAGTTTACCGCTCTGATTCACGACAAGCCAAGCATATCCCGAACCAAACACAGACAATGCCTGCTTTTTGAATGCGTCGCAAAACTTTTCAACAGACCCGAAATTCCTAACGATTGCATTATAAAGCATTCTGCCCTGAGAACGCGTCTCTGAATTGGACATACCGTCAAAATAAAAATGTGATTGTAAACACCGCCGCCATTATTGATAACAGATTGTCGGATCATTACCGCCAGTCTGTTGATGTCATAGATCAGCTGCTCCAGTGATCAGTTTTGAAGTTCTGGATAGCCTTTCAATACGCTATTAAGATTGTCCACATATGTTTATAGATGTCGGTCATGATGTAAATGAATTGTTTTGGTATCGGATAACAGCTTGAGTGCATCGTAAGCATAAAGAAGGGGTGGATTTACGAATGGATAGTGCTCATTCATACAATAGCCTCCAGTTTTATCCCATATATAGTATATTCACATCATTTTTAAGCTGTTAATCCGGTTTCGGTTAGAATGAGATCGGTCGAAAAGCTGTTTAAATACTACATATGGCATTTTCTTTAACTTCACGCCTGTTTGACTTATTTGTAGAACGGTGCAATCAAGATAAGAGCACAAAGGAAAAGCTCAACACACCATTTAAGCAAATACAAGACAGGCAGCGGTTGGCGCTTTACGCCGTCCAGATACTGTTTTAGAACCTTCTTACGTTCATGGCGTTGACAAGCGAAACCTCCATACCGGAAAGCTCGATGTTGGCAGGCATGAGGTCAACACCTTTCTCGTGATGCAAAAGGCCCTCCCCGGGGTCGATGGTTCCCTCATTCTTGGATGAGCTGTATAACGCTACTTATAATGTATTATGATATTTCAGAAGAGCTCAATTCAAAAAATAATCAATCAAAACTGTTTTATGAATACTAAAATATCAAAATATATTACTATGCTTCCCAGCGTGGCAATAATGTGGGCCATTACAGTGCTGTTCGAAAAGCTGCTACTTTCTGTTGGCTTGAATTTGCTGTTGGTGATTCCCGGTCTTCTGATCGCAAATACGCCGCTCTGGATTGCCTACCCGTATTGTTACAGCGGGTATCTGACTTTGTTTCTGAACTTCCTGCAATAGTTGCAAACGTTACTTAAGTAATACTTTCTTCGTAATTTTGTCGCAAAAAATGACTTTTGGCATATTCCAAAATTGTTTTGTTTCAGGTAAGATTTTTGATATAAGAAGGAGACCTGGCAATATTCTGCATATGTTGACTTAGAGAGTCGCCAAAGCTTCATCAGTTTCGGCGGCTCTTATGCCGCTCTGTTATTTCGTCATGATGAGAAGTCCGAAATGAGAAACTGTCATTTTTTTCATACTGTGCTATAATACTTGATAAGAAAACTGCGTTAATATGAGGTGATTCGTAAGTGCAGAAGATTCTCGATCACATGAGATGGTTTGACCCGGTCGCTCGATTTGGCCTTCTTGTTTGGGCCTGGGTAAAGATATATTCTTCCTATCAGCCGGTATCATTGTTGCCCATGTATCTGATTACCGTTATTCTGCTTCTGATTCTGCTTGACATTGGACGGCTTCGACTGCAGATTGTCCGTAAATTTCCCGCTGTGTTTTCCATTATATCAAGCATATTGTGCCTGTCTATTTTAGCTTTCAAAAGAATTGATATGATCCAGATTTATTACTTTTTTCTGCTGGACGAAATTTTTAAGCTGCAGGGGGAAAAAGAACGAAACTGCCTGATAATCGGCCATTTCGTTGGGTTTATGGTAGTCGAAATTTATGCCATTTTCATCATGGAG
Source organism: Ruminococcaceae bacterium BL-4 (assembly GCA_902809935.1). NCBI lineage: Bacteria > Bacillati > Bacillota > Clostridia > Eubacteriales > Oscillospiraceae > Ruminococcaceae bacterium BL-4. Next base: position 1,306,147 of record LR778134.1, read on the forward strand.
CAGCAGGATTTCAGTCAGAACTACGACAGCGTGTTTGTTCTGCTTGGCACATACGCGATTCTTTTGTTTATTTTCGCTGTGATTCATTATTACAAACGGGACAGAGACCAGCTTAAAGTCCTTAATTCCAAACTGATTGAGTATTCTTTTCAGGAACGTGACTATCTGATTGCAAACGAACGGAGCCATATTTCGCAGGAACTGCACGATTCGCTTGGCCATTTCCTAATGGCGGCGCTGATGAATATACGGTATCTGAAAGCGATTCAGGATGCAAGTCCGGATGAAAAGAGAAAACAGATCAGCGAAATTGAACGTTTGCTGAAAGAATGTGTTGAAAACTTACGTGGCAGTGTCTATAACCTGAAAGAACTTGACGAAAATATCAGCCTGCGGGAAGAAGTCGAGCATATCATTCATGAATTTGACGATTTGGGTTTGGTCACAATCCGTTTTGATTATGACGATATGATAGACAAGTTTCCTAACCCTGTGAAAGCTGTTCTCTATAAAACGATTCGGGAAGGCATTACCAACAGTATACAGCATGGCAACGCGACATCTGTTCAGATATCAATACGATATGCTAATGAGCGTGTTGAACTCCTGATTAAAGACAACGGTTTCGGATGTTCGGATATTCGTAAATCCTATGGTTTGAACGGAATCATGGATCGTATAAAGGAAATTAGTGGTGAAGTATGGTTTTCCAGCACAAAGAATAAAGGATTCTTAATTAAAGCCTATTTACCTGGAGGGAATGAAAAATGATCCATGTGATGATAGCGGACGACCAGATTATTGTCAGGGAGGGATTAAAGAAGATTTTGTCTCTTGAACCGGATATAACGGTGGTTTGTGAAGCGGAAAACGGCTACGAGGCTTTGTCACAATTAGGCAAGTATATCGTCGATGTGATACTGATGGATGTGAGAATGCCAAAACTGGATGGGATACAGGCAACAAGGAAGATCAAGGCGCAGTATCCGCAGGTCAAAATTATCATTCTCACAACCTTTAATGAGGATGAATATCTGTTTCAAGGTATCAAAAACGGCATCAGTGGATATCTTCTGAAGGACAGCGATATCGATTTAGTACTAAAAAGCGTCAAGAGCGCTTATCAGGATAAAATGGTATTTGACCCTGACGTAACTCCGAAGCTGGTCAGAGCTATCAGCGAGATGCATGAGCCGGACCGACCGGAGATAGATTGTTTGACAGAAAGAGAGCTGCAAATTGCGCAGCTGATAGCCAAAGGGCAGAGCAATCTGGAAATAGCAAACACCCTGTTCATCTCGGAGGGAACGGTTAAAAATGCTGTTTCCAAAATACTGGACAAGTTGAATCTGCAAAGAAGGACACAGCTTTTCGCTTTCTTCTCAAATAAATAATAAAGTGTAATAAGCAGAAAAATCGACTTGAGCATTACTAAAGTAACGCTCAAGTCGATTTTTTTGTCATGTTGTGACTTTCGGCATGTTCCAAGTCGGTTCAGATCTCGGTAAAATTCATGTTGTAAAAAGAAAAGAAGGATGAGATCAAATGGAACACTTTGACGCTACAACCACACTGATTATTATTGCCGTTATTGCATACGCAATTGTAAAGCAATTCATGGCAAAGCCTGTAAGGACGTTCGGATTCATTGTATTTCCGTTGCTGGCATTGTACGAGGCATGTAAGGACTTTCCAAAGCTCCCCGTACCTGAACACCAGCTTATCGAGTGTGCCGTCATGCTCGCACTGGCGTTTATAGCGGCTGCAATCCAGGCTACCAACACTGAGGTCTTTTTTAAAGACAACCAGCTCTATACGCGCGGCAAACTGATCGCGGTCTTGACTTGGGCCGGATATTTTCTTGTACGTATAGCCATGCGGTATATCTGGAGTGACTCCACTGAATGGATGACGTGGCTCGGCATGGCGGTAACCTTCGGCACCAGAAGCTTGTTTTTATACATCAAGCATCCTGAAATAGGCAAGGCATTATTAAGGCGATCCAGCAGACGTGTCAGATAGAATTAATGGTAATCGCCCTTTAAAATAATACAAATTTTTCAAAGGCGGAATAAAACATGCAACAAATTAAAACAACCGATACAAAAACAATATTATCGGTCAGCGACCTCAGCAAAAACTATGCAAACGGCAAGGAAACGGTCTTGAAGGATATCAGTCTCGCTGTGAAGCAAGGTGAATTTATTGTCATCCATGGGGAAAGCGGCTCCGGGAAAAGCACTTTGCTGCACCTGCTGGCGGGATTTGACAGGGCAGATAGCGGCGAAATCCTTTACGGTCAAACCGACATCTGTAAAATGAACGAGTCGGAAAGAGCACGGTTCCGCCGGGACAATATCGGATTCGTTTTTCAACAATTTCATCTTCTTCCGGAACTTACGGCGCTGGAAAATGTCATGATGCCGCTACTGATTCGGAAGGAAAAGGTCGGAAACGCTCGTGAGAAAGCTGAACAATTTCTTTTTTACGTTGGTCTGGAAGACCGTATGGACCATACGCCGGAACAGCTTTCCGGTGGGCAGAACCAAAGAGTTGCCATAGCGCGTGCGCTAATCGGCAATGCTGCAATGATTTTTGCGGACGAACCAACCGGAAACCTAGACAGCAAAAACAGAGGGGAAATTCTTGACCTGCTCAAGAAGATCAACCGGGAAAAGGCAACTGCAATTATGATGGTAACTCATTCCATTGAAGAGCGCGGCATTGCCGACCGGGTAATCGAACTGAAAGACGGGGTTATTGTATGAGCTGGAAAAACATTTTGCTTCGGAAAGATTGGATTCACAACAGAACAAGAAATATTCTCTCCTCTTTATCCATCCTCCTAGGCGTGGCCGTCATTATCGCGACCGCTATAACCATTGCTTCAAGCAAGAGTGCCTTTCTTCAGATGCTGGGCGCGCAGAATTCCGGCGCCGACCTGCTTGCCGTATCGGTCCCAGAGGAGAAAATCAGTACGGCGGAGTTTGATTACAGGGACGCAACCATTGAGGACGCATTCCCATTTTTTAGTAAAGATGTCTACTTTGAAAATCAGGGAACCTATCATTCGCTGACGGAGATGGCGGTGGATTTTGGGAAGGAAAGCGCATGCGGAGGCGTAGCACTCTCCAGTGGGAGACTTCCCGGAAAAGACGAGTGTCTCGTCTCTGAAACCGTGAAAACCGCCTACGGCTTGAATCAAGGAGATACGCTCACGATCCGGACAGAATCCGGCAGTGAGAAGCTTGTTATCTCCGGATTCGTTTCTAATACCGGGATAGCGACGGAAAACCTTGGCAAATGCCTTTTAACGGATTACCGGAATATGCCCGGACTTGAAACTATCACCTATAAGCTCAAATTAAAGCCCGGAACCGATGTTAAAGCAGAAAAGGCGGCGATTGAACATGTCGTTGCGGGGAAATATACGCTCAGCTATCCCGGCAGCAAATCCGAAGAACTGACGAACGAGGTCAACCTGCTTTTTGGAACTATGATGGGCTTTGGCTTCCTGACTCTTCTTCTGGGAGGTTTCCTGGTCAACGTCACCGTAAACGAATATGTTCGAAAAATGCGGCAAAAGCTGGCTGCTTTAAAAGTTCTAGGCGCGGTGAAGAGTGATATCGTAAGGCTTGTTCTTAAAAAAAGCCTCATTATCGGCCTCACCGGAGCGCTTTGCGGTGCGGTTGCGGGGATTGGAGGCTCTTTCGGTTTGATTGCGCTTGTCGGCAGATCCCTCTGCGGAGGAATGGCAATTTTGCCGGTTTTCAATTGGGACATTCCGGTGGGTGTTGTTTTGGGCACGGTGCTGTTTTGCCTGCTTGTCACGCTTCCTGCCGCATCACACGCCGCGAAAGAGAACATCATAGAAGGGTTTCACCAGAATGATGGGGCAAAGGGGATCAGCACTGCGGGAATGGCTGTTTCCGGCGTGTTGTCAGTTTTCATGATCGCCGCGAGGATATTCACTGGGCAATGGCTTTTTACCTTTGCCGCGATAGCCACCTCATTATACTTTGTGGCCACTATCGGGCTTATTCCCTGCGCGAGGCTGGTGCTGAGACCGATCAATCACTTCTCACCATTCAACGGGTTTGCCGTGAAGAATAATTTTATCAGGCAAAAGCGCAGGGCCGTCAATTTGGCTGTTCTATTCACCTTTGTCATTGCCATTTTCGTCGGCATTACGCTTGTCGTAAGCGAGATATCTGATTCGATAAACCGGATGGAAAAGGGCGAATATTTTGGGGACGCCGTCGTTTCCACAGTTACCGGGCAGTGTCTGAGTGCAGATGCGCTGGCGAGGGTCTGTGTCGCTGACGGCGTTGACAGAGCATACCCGGTCTATCAGAAATATGCCACAATCGGGGAAAACAGCGTTCAAATGAAGGGGTTCGCTCTGGACGTCACAAACGAAACGCGCCTTCGGGATTATTGGGGAATCGACGAAGCCAGCCTGCGGGCGCTTGGAGATCCTGACACGATCCTACTTTCTCAAAAGGTGTTGAGCAACCAGAAGCTCAAAGTCGGCGACACCGTGGCTCTGGGCTCGGGGGCGGAAACTGTGACGCTGAAGATTATCGGGTCCTACACGACAATGAACAATGACGGCCTGTCCGGTATCCTCTCGGAAGAAAACTTCCTGAAGTTATTCAGAAGCTATTCGATTCGTTCGGTCAGTGTGTTTATGCGGGACGATACTGATTTTCAATCGCTGAAAGCCGCCGTTGAACGCAGCGTAAACGATAGCTATATTCAGGTGGACAGCTCCTCGGACGTACAGAAAAGCGCGGCAAAGCAGAGCGCCCAGTTTATTATGCTGATCGACTGTATGATCGTTGTCCTGGCTCTGGCGGGCATTCTGATGATGGTAAACGCGATCTCCATGGCGATAAAAAACAATCAATATTCGCTGTCTGTCATGAAGCTGCTTGGCGCTACCAATCGGAATCTTGTCCTTCAAAGCGGTATTGAGGGGATAATCTACGGCACATTCTCTTCTGTGTTTGGGATCATTGCGGGAATCCTGCTGAACTTAGTCCTGACTTCGAGTATGAACAAATTGACCTCCTTCAATCTGAGACCGACCTTACCAGCACCGCTTTTGATTGCGTCCGGACTCGGCTTTTTGATAACGGCGCTGCTCTCGGAGATGATTGCGACAGGTCTGAATTACAAGGTCGATTACAAATCAGTGCTGGTCCAGGAATAACTACCGATATATGTAATCCACATTGTGCAGCAGAAAGGATAGAGATATGAAAAACACCATTGCCACCAATATACAGTCTGTTCCGGAAGCTTTAACAAAATATCTATATGATATTATGCAAAGAAGAAATAGGGATAAATGCCAATTCATCTTGTCTTCCAGACCTCTGGCTAACGGATTGGTACAGAATATCACCGCAGTATCAGACAACACGAACGAAAGTCATACGGTATTCGGGTTTACTCCGGTTGACTGTGAACTTAATATTAGTCGAAGCGAATCTGGCTTTATCTTTTTTTTTCGCCGCGGGTAGTCAAAACCAGTGTTGAGGAGGGGGATAGTGTTGAATGGCCTGTCTGCCTCAACAGAAAACCACCTAAAAGCTATCGCGACATTAACTCAAATTGGCAATTCCACCTGCATCACCGAAATTGCTGAAAAGATGCAAGTAAAAAAAGCAAGCGATCTTGAGAAGATGGGGCTTATAATACGCCCGGAAGGCCGGCGGGTAATCTTGGCCGTTGAAGGGAAAAAAGCACAGCAGAAGCGGGGTAAAATCCGTAAGCGGAAAACGAATGAGGGAGAAATCAATATGTTCTCCGGTTTGCTTGTCTGTGTCGACTGCGGACACAATTTGAATTACCACTTCAATCAGGGCAACCCTGATATCAAGTATTTTAATTGTTCCAACTACAAAGGCAATCGGGGCACTTGCACCTCCACTCATTACATCCGTGTGGACTTTCTGGAACAGGTCGTACTGGGAGAAATCCGCAGGCTTACAAAATTTGCGAGCAAGTATGAAGATGAACAGAGCGATCTGATAGGTCGGATAAAAATCCTCAGAACCGAGATTGATAACGAAAGCCATCGGACAGCGGGAACGGATATGTTCATTGCCACTGTCCGCAAGTATACCAGAGCCAGAAAGCTCACGCCGCGAATGCTTAATGAGCTAATAGACCATATTGAAATTCATCAGGCGGAGAAGATGAACGGCGTATACGTACAGAAACTGACTATTCACTATAATTGTATTTGCTCCATTGAAATACCGGATGTTTCATCCTTGCCGGAGCCGGATGTTCTTATACAAACGAGAAAAGGAGTAGCCGTAAGCTACTCCCAAGCTAGATGGCAGGATAATCACATAAAAAAGCGAGTGTCCTTACGGCATTTTCAAATGCTATAAGAACACTCGACATGGTGCGGGTAATTCGAGTTATGAATGAATCGCTCATTCGTGACTATTTATCTTGTGATTCTGAGTGCTTATCTCAAATACCGTACTTCATAAATTTACATAATTTGATGAAACATAATTAAAAAATTTTAATTCAAACGCTTTATGAAAATGGTTTTAGAACTTTGAAATCCGGATAGCTTTTTACCAAGTGCAGAAGAACATGTCTGCATCACTTTTTTATTATAATGTCCTGTCAATAATTTCTGCCTGCGTAATAATGTCCCGCAGCCTGTCACCACCCACTTTATATTCCAAAAGCTCATCGACGGTATCATAAACGGTACAGTCTTTTTCTACGCGAGTGCACGGTCCAATCGAAAATTTCATTTTGTCGTTCGGCCAGACTGAACTGAGAGTGTAGTCGATTCCTTTCCACTTAAATTCTACGTCTCCGCCCCTTGACATACAGCTTTTAAATTCGCTTAGGGTTTTAAATTGATATGCATCTTCGTTAACGGTTAATATCATAGGAATCTCTCCTTTATATTTGTAGAATTTAAATTCAGGTGCTCCATTCGGATATTCTTCCAACGGATAGTTTATATCATGGCCTGAAAGATCCGGTGTTCCATTATTCGGATCCCAATTAATAATTTTATCATGAGGATTTGTATGTGCCCACGGCTGATTATGATCTGTATAATGCCGATTTTTAATTGCCCAACCTCTGCTGTCGTATTTTACAGATACCCAGTAACCGTTTGTTCCTTGTCTGTTTTCCATATAATATTTCTGGATTGTATTTGGTGGGCCCCATAAAATCCTATCATTTGGTTTGTTGGGATTTGGTTTCCACTGCCCACCATAGGCGCTGCCCATTCCAGTTTGTACAAGGCTATTATAGTTCTGTTGATAGTCATTTACAACAGATCCGCTTTTAATAATAAGATTACTTCCTACTGGAAGAGGCTCTTCTCCGCAGATGTATTTTGCGTATTTGGATGGTATGTAGGAGTCTTTGTCCATGTACTTCCAGGAACTGCGGTCATAATCGACAAACACGATATCACCCTGCATCTCCGGGAATGGCTCATTGTAGCAGATGATTTTCTCCGGTTCAATCCGACGAAGCATTTCATTATAACCCTTGAGAAAAAACTCTTTCTGGTCCTGACGATTGTCGTGCTCCGATACCATATAAGTGGAAACCGCAACCGTGGAGCCCTTTTCGATTCCATCAAAGCAAAACTCAAACGTGTTTTCGTTTCCCCAGCTTACAGTTGGAATGACGCGAATTCCTTTTGATGCAAAATAGGCGCCACACCAACGGTTTCGAAATGTGTTGGTAAGCTGCAGAACAGGTGCCATCTCAACATACATGCTGAAGTCAGGGGAGAGCACTGCACGATAGTGTTTTAGTTTTTCTAAATCAGTATCTGGATTTTTCCATACACGTTCAAATTTGTAGTTATACAGAAAGAAATGAACCATGCGGTTGAAATGTTTTGTGTCATGAAGGTCTATTTTATCGAACCCTACAAGAAGCAAATCATGGAAGTCATCCGACTGAATTAAATTTTGGAATTACCGGAATTTGCAACTTTCCTTTTCCTTCAAACTGATTGCGAAGGAAAAGGGGATTTGTACGATAATTGTAGTTTTCTTCCGTCACTTGATTACCTCCTAAAAAGCATCTTCTACTGATAGGCGGTATTCGGTCGGAAATTCTCCTATTTAATGAAATTATTTAGAAAATTTTAATTTTTTTATGTGAGGCAGTTTCGAATTCGATTGCAGTAGTTGCTTATCTAACAAAGCAGATTTAGCCATCAAATAAAAAGCGAAAAAAGAAATCAGAGTCGTGAAATTTGACGACTCTGATAGTGGCATGAATATTTGACAACCAAGTGAATTACCAATGAAAACAAATGTAAACTTGCAGCGGTCTTCTGGAGATTTAAAAGATTTTAAGAAAAATAGTTAGTCTTTCAGTGTCCTATAATTGATCTGAATTTCATGTAATAAACATTATACGAAGTTCAATATAGGGGAGCAACACTTCAGTGTTGCACATACTACCCAGCATCCTTAACGATATATTTGGCAGCATCCAAAAGATTATCTGCTATAAAAGATGGCTCAATCTCCTGCCAAGTGTAACGATATTCATTTAGACCTCCTTTTCCAACGCCGGTCAAAACAAGAATTCCCTTCGCGCCGATATTTCGTGCCAATACCATATCGGACATACCCATATCTCCGACCACATAAGAATTCTTAAGGTCTATCTCGAAATCCTTACAGGCTGTATCTACCATTCCTGTCAGCGGCTTTCTGCACGCACAGTAGTCTGCATCTGTATGGGGGCAACAGTAAGACGGCATCAAAGTGTGCATTTTTTAAGCGAAGCTCTTTCTTCAATGATTTCAATTTTTTATTATATTCATCCCATGTAAGCTCACCTTTTGAAATATGGAATTTTTAGTTATACCGATGGTTAAAACACCGTGATCGTTTAATTCCTTTATAGCCTCAGCAGAGAATGGAAAAAGAACGAGCGACCGTATATCATCAATTCCGCCTCCACCCAGTGTACCTTGAAAATCAATAAAAGCTGCTATCTTCACAACTGAAAACCTCACAGTAAATAATACAAATTAAACCATTCTCATGATTCGCTTATGCGAAGTCCATGTTGATTTCCTGAAAACTTTAGGCTCTTATAATTTTAATGTAGAATGTTTTGGATTTTCCGCATCGATATAAATTGTCCCATTATCATTCTCTTTCAATGAAGGAATGCTCCAAAGAGGACCAATTCTCCCTTTGTACTGCATACCTTCCCATTCATATGTAAAGTAAACCACGTAAGGGTATGAGGTGCTAAATCTTGTAAACTGGAGCTGTTTAACGGAAACAATGGTCCCTGATATAGGTGTTCCGGTTTGTAATAATAATTTATCTCTTTTCACCATATAAGCTCCCATGAATTGAGAAAGACCTGCCACTATCAAAAATAAGCATCCTATAATTGCAAACACTCGAGGATCGCTATGTGCGCCAGGTTTCATTTTCATAATACCTGCTTGCGATAATAGTCCAATGAGCAAAAATGATCCACCCAAAATAAAAAACAATCTTGCGTAAAATTCCCAAAAATTTCTTGGTTTCATAACATCAGCTCCTGATTAATAATACCTTGCCGAGTTAAAATTAGTAAACATAATGCGAAGTTTAGAATTACATCGTATGAAATCTAGCAATGAAAAGTTGCAGCCATTTAGATTGTGCTATCAGAGATCTTTATTCTGCTAATATGCAATATCCGGAATATCTGAGTTAAGTAAACGTAGTATCATATTGTGAGAAAATAGTACCGGTATAAATCTAATCGAAAGTTAGGACCCCAAAAGTTGAAAGCCAACTTTCTTACATATTACGTAATTTTGATCCATCAAAAAGGGAGGTGAAACTTTTAGGAATCTGCGTTTGGAAACACATCACTTCTTTAGAAAAAGGATGCTTGAATTCCAATTTGTATGCATGCAAACCCAGACGCTTCAGCGGATCTCTCTTTGCTCCGTATTTTTTATCTCCTACAACATTGTGCCCTATGTCTTTCATATGCACGCGAATCTGATTTTTGCGGCCCGTTTGCAGATGAATCTCCAGCAAAGAATATTCAGTGGCTTTTTAAAACCTGATAATCAGTGATGGCCTCCAACCCGTCTCCAGCATGATGGCTTGAGTACATAAGCAGAGTTTTCGTCTCTTTCAGCCAAGAGTGAATTCTTCCGCTTTTCTCTTCTAGCTGTCCTTCAACAATGGCCATGTAGCCCCGATCAGAAACTAATTCAGTCCAGTTGTCCTGTAGAGCCAGTTTTATCTTCTCGTTTTTTGCGACCATTAATACACCTGAGGTGTCACGATCAAGCCGGTGTACTACAAAAATACGGTTTTCGGGTTTTTTCTGTCTTACATAGTCCGTCAGCAAGTGGTATGCTGTTGCTTCCTTCTCTTTATCAGAGGCGATCGTCAACAGTCCAGCAGGTTTATTGACCACAATAATATCACTGTCTTCATATATAATATCCAGCGCGTTTTTCTGCCTCTTTTCCCGGATAATTGATTGGTTGATCCGTATCTTTTGTCCTTCGCGCAATGGGGTATTATACTGAGTAATCCGTTTGCCATCAACAGAGACTTCGCCGTGAGTCAGCAACGACTTTACGCTGTTCCTTGATTTGTTTGCTAACTTGAGCAGTAAAAATTCCAATAAACCGATTGGTTCAGTTACGATAAATTCCATAGCGGGTTTAGCATTAAAGCTTTTGGACGCGATGGCCCATTTCTGCTTACTCACAGATTTCTCCTTTTATTAACCATATTCCATTGGGCGGCCCATCATGAATCTTCGAAATTTAATGGCTTTTCATCTCAGCTTAGAGCGCGTGTCACATTGAGGCCGAAAAGCCCGCCTGTGCCCCGCAGAAAGCCGAATAAAAATGAGGGGGTGCAAAGAAAATTATCCAGGTTAACCTACATTTTGATTGCCCATCTCATTTTTGTTGAACGGGCACGGCTGTTTCGGTTACATTCTTCTGCCGACGGTCGTATTACCTCGGTTGCAATTTTACTGTAAATGCCCTCTTGAAATAGCATTTTAAATGATTTCTTGACCAATCTATCTTCACCCGAATGAAAAGTTAGCACGGCAACCCGTCCGTTTTTTGCAAGGACATTGGGAAGCTTTTCTAGAAACGCATATAGCGCTTCGAATTCGCTGTTCACATCAATTCTAAGTGCTTGAAATACCCTTTGACTTGATTTTTTTACCGTTTTATCTCTTTCGGCTGCCGGAATAAATCGAAGCGCTTCTTTAATGATTTCGTGAAGCTTTGTCGTCGTAGAAATATTAATTCCGTTTCTTAGCTTTGAAATAATCGTTCTGGATATTTCTTTTGCATAAGGCTCATCTGCATTTTCAATTAACATGCCTTCTAATTCCTCTTGGGTCAACTCTTTTAAGCGTTGAGCTCCAGTAACGCCCTTTTCAGGATCCATTCTCAAATCTAATGGGCCGTTATTTTTAAAAGAAAATCCTCTCTCGGGATTATCGATTTGCATGGAAGATACGCCTAAATCCGCCAGTATAAAATCGAACTTGCCCGCCTCGGCAGCGATCTCATCAATATTTGCAAAATTAAGATGCTTGATTGTTAAGATATCGGGCCCGTAGCCCATCTTTTCTAAGCGTTCTCTGGTTTTGTCTATTTCAATTGGGTCTATATCCAAAGCATAAATATGCCCTTTATTCTCTAAGCATTTGAGCATTGCAGATGTATGTCCGCCATACCCCAAGGTAGCATCCAACCCGACTTCGCCCGGCTTAATTGCTAAAAAATTTATTATTTCCTCAACCATGATGGAAATATGCATTCCGGCAGGCGTATGGCCCTTTTGAATTATTTCCTCAACTGTTTCTGCGTATTTTTCAGGTTGCAGTTCCTTGTATTTTTCATTGAAATATCTCGGATGTGTCCCTTTGTATCGAACACGCCTTTTATGCTGTTGTTCCTGGTTTTCCATAAAACATTTCATCCCATTCTATAACGATTTCTTGCTTTCCTTTATAAAGATCAAGTATTCACTGCTCACTAAATAAATATTGAAACGTCTCATTATTTCTAACACCTACTGAAGGCAAAGCTACCCGTTATTCCGCTTACATGTAGCATTCGAATCTTGCTGCTCAGAGCTAAATAAACATTATGCGAAGTTCAGCTGAACTGCCGAATTGTTGATATGTGTACTTACTTGGGAAACTCCAACAATACTGTAGTAGTACCAAAACAAGGAATTTTTATTTTAACGCATAACATTATCAGGGCCTTGCAGTTTTGGGAACATAAGACTGGTATCTAATTACTATTTGAAACTGCCTCCTGAACCTCCTTCAAATATCTATTAAGCTTTACTTTCCCTACCCATCCTTTTTTCAGCTCAGTTCCATCCTCTGAAGGGAATTCCACTTCGTAATAGTAGTTATGGTTTCGGTCAATTATAATAATTTTTGTAGCCGGAATCTCTTGAACGACGGGAGCGTCTGCAGATGGATTCAGTCTAACTTTTATTGTGTCATATAACCTGCTAGAAAAGAGGTTAAGCAGTATCGGAAAAATTAAATTAAGCAAGATAACATAAGCAGCAGGGTGGTTATGCATAAAACTCTGTGCCTTAGCTTCTAGTCTATGATCCCAATTAAGGCTATGTTCAGCGACAATATCAACGCAATTAGCAATATCCTGTTTTTCCTCAACAGTAAGCACTGGAGGCTCATTGTTGTTAATTAGTCCTTCTACTTCTCCTTCATCCGGAACAGAAATTTTTGAGATTGCATAATTCAAACTTGAAAGAGAAAAAGTTTTAAGCAGTATGGGCGATAAGGTTTTTCTATACTGGAAATCAACTATAGCTTTTAGGGCAGGAGTATTCAACAACTCGTTTACCCTTTCCTGGGCCTGCGTCATAGCTTTTAAGGTGGGAGTATTCCACAACTGGTTTACCCTTTCCTGGGCCTGTGTCATAGCTTTTAAGGTAGGAGTCAATAAATCATTAACCCTTTCCTGGGTCTGCGCTATAGCTTTTGAGGCAGGAGTATTAAAAAATTTATTTAAAGAGTTATCCATCCATGACCCTTCTCATATTCATTTATTTCGGGCGTATCCATTTGTATAACCAATAATAAATAATTTTAAAATTGAAAGCTAGTTCTTGTGCCAATCAGCTCTTACATATGCCTTGAACATTTGAACAGTTTTAATGTTAATACCTCGCTGATGAGCGATGGTTTTGTCATCCATATGTAATAATCCCGGCGTATCATTGCAATCCATAAATAGCTTTAAAATTTCAGAGAATACACCTTTATCCAAGATATTTGTGTAATGAACAACATATTTTCCTGGTGCTGTCATAGTAATACATCTATCCTCAATATTAAGCTTTCTTATCGCTTTTCTTACCCAAGCTGGTGAACGGATCCATCAGCATTGATGTTTCCTGTTGAGATATTACTGAAATGCCAGACTCGTTTTGAGCTTCAACCAGAATGTTAACCAGCCGTTGATAATTCTTCACGCTTTCAGAAAAAAGCGAGCTTTTAGGCTGCTGTTGTTTTTCTTTCACTATACACTCCCTCCTTTGACTGAATAGTTGATTTGAATAAAGCATTATGCGAAGTTGTTAAAGTTATCTGAATAGTTCTTAGAGGCTACTGGTCAAATTTTCCATAGCATCAAAAATATTTTCGTGGATCGATTATGACATTCGAAATTTGTGCTATTTCATTAACAAAATATGTAAATCGACTTATTTCAATACCTTTTTTCTTTCCGAGTAAATATTTGTTTGGCTCAATAAACTTACTTGTTTCTCCTAACTTTTTAATACATAAACAGTCCTTTATGTATAAATTTTTAGATTCTGCACTTTCGTGCGCAACATAGTTTCGGATTATTTTAGATTTCTTATATACATTGTAAAATTTGCTATCAGAAAACACAAGTAAAAATGGATCTTCATTTATAACAAAAATAAACTTAGTAAAATTCTCAATTATTTTCATATAGTCAATAAATTGACCACCTTGCAACTTTAAAAAGTTAATCAAGTGACTTTCATCCTCAAAACATAACCTCCGCCTAGGGACATAACCTGCAGAACTCTTTTCTCCTGATGCGTACATAATAAACATTTTTGTAAAATATTTTTCCATCTTGGTATAAATATTCATAATTGCAATAGCTGATAAGTCTTTATCATGACTAATCTTATCTTCCCAATTTTCAATAGAATTTGTAAGCTCGTCATTTTCCATTTACATTTCCTCAAAAAATTGATTAAGAAATTTAATTCGTTCTATCCTTTCTGCTTTTGATGTAGTACGCGTTCTATGAAGTTCATAAAATCTTATAAATTTTGAGTATAGTTCTGTACTTTCATCATTTTGTTCGACACTACGATAAATTAAATTCTCAAAACTTGAAAGAATCTCTGATAACATTTTTATATTGCTTTTAATATTGCTATAGGAATACCGTGAATACTTCTTTAGGCCTGCTTTAGCAAGTTGTGGAATATCAAAGCACTGATAATCAATAAAACAAAATAGAGTAAAAAAATAAATTCTATGATTAAAATACATATAATTATTTCCATATTCAAAGATCTGCTGAATGATATCAAATATAAAGTTTAGTTTGCTTTCAATTTTATCTGCTTCAGGAAACGATTGATCATATTTTTTATAAATACTGTCAATGTATTTCTGTGTTTCTTCGTTAATTCCATCAGTTAAAACCGCAATAAGCGTTGATAAGAATTCAACGTCTGCCATTCTAGCAATTTGTTTTTCTTTGAAAACGTTATACTGTAAAAAGAAGTCTCTTACGCTGACAGAATAATTATAAGCAAATACTTTAAATTCACCCCAATATTTCGCGTTTCTTATTTCTTGTCGATTTAAAGTCATGTTATTTGAATTAAGGCGTGCAAACATGTCATAAATTTTTGCGTCATCCTTCTCATTTATTATTTCAACGAAAATTTCATATTCTAATATTTGTTCTTTAATCTCATCGGGTAACTGACTGTAAAAATTTCCTCCAAATTCAGCGTTATGAGATTTGTGTAGCCTAAATTCATCATTGACAAACTCTAATATGGCTCGAACCCTCTGCTGACCATCAATTACTTCCCTATACGTTTGCTTTGTCTGTGGATCAATCGTTTGCCTAATGAAAATAGGAGGAATTGGGAATCCTTTAACAATTGAGTCCATCAGATACGATTTAGCTTTCTCATTCCAAACTTGATTTCGCTGATATTTCGGTGAGACTTTAAGACCATTTTCTCCAGAATTACTCCATTGTAATAAATCGTTTATTTGAAAGACCCTAGCTGACTTAATACTATTCACGGTTTTCTACCTCTTTCGTAAACGTAATTGAATAAGTGCACAACCAATTTTTGCAGACTTTAATAGACATAACATATTTAATAACTTTGCTTTGTATCTCAAAATCGGTCGAAATTATTCGTTGTTCTTGCTTGCTAAGTCGTTTTTTTCATTTATTATGAAGGTATCCGTCAGTTCATCAAATATAGCATTTTCCAATTTGGTTTTTAGAATACGAATATTATCATATCTTCCTGTATTTTCTTTGAACCACACCAAGATATTTGTTTGTTCAATGTGATTTTTCTCTTCCTGATTCAGCTGCTCTAATATTTTCGAATACCAGTTATCGACAATTTTCCTTTTTTGTTCAGCACTAATATCCTTATATTCAATGTAGCATCCAATACGAGAGAACATTGCTGGTCCCAGTGACTTCTTTATTTCCTCTTCATTCAAGAAATTGCTAGTACAAAGAAATATAGCATTCTTGAGATTGACTTCGTAATTAGTATCAACAAACTTTCCTTCGTCAAATAATTCATAAAATGCATTGTAAAAAATCGGGTTTACTTTATCGAACTCATCTATGAGTATGACATTAGACTCTCTGGCCATCATATCACGAGCAAAACTACTTTTTGAATGCTCTGCTCCAAAGACATAATTATAAGCTTCATTAGATTGCATCATCGAAAATTGGACACGCAGTAATTCTCCACCAAGTGTTTTACTAATACTTTTGGCTGTTTCAGTTTTTCCCACACCAGACGGGCCATAAAGCATTAGGACTGCAGGCTTATCCTTTGTATCAGTCGAAAGCCTGTACAATCCACTAATTATTTGTATTTTGCATTCGTCTTGTCCCAGAATATCCTTATTCAAATTACGATAGACTTGTTTTAATGAACTTCTAGTGATCTTTCTATATTTCGAATATTCGTACTCTATTTGACTAGAATATACCGAGCAAAGAGATTGTAGTACTTGCTTCGGTGGATTTTGAATATACATTTGTTCTATATCATAATTTAAGGATACGATGTTTACAAAATTTGAGAGTACATGTTCCAATACTGATCCATAGTCATCGGCTCGTACAATACAATTATCAACTTGCAATTTATCAAAAAGTGCTGATTCAGGCACTCCTGATTCGTTTGGACGTAGTCGAGCATTATAATGTTGAATCATTTCCATAAACGATATAGTTTTATCTTCTTCATCGATGTTTGAAGATAAATATGATTCGAAATCCTTTTTTGAACCGTAGAATATAACAATGTGATCAATCACTTGATTCTACCCCCGCTAACATTACATCGTAGACATTTAGCTGCTTTTCGATTCTATTTGATGTATTTGTATTTTCTTTGCGATATGAAGGATTATCTTTGGTAACAGTATCAATAGCAAATTCTTTGTTAAGGTTAAGATTGCTAATACTGCTTGTTCCTACTTTTATTGCATATATACTAATATCCATTTTAAGCAAATCAGTAACCTTGTAGTTGTTCTTAAAAGACTTTATGTTGAATCTGAATATTACGCTTTGTTTGTTTTTAGATCCAATAAATTCATAATAACCTTTAGCTGATTTAATGGTATTATCTAGTTTTTCAATAGCAATATTAAAATTTCCAGCAGGGATACCACCCCCTTGTAGCATAGAGAGATATGGCGAAATTAACGCAACATACGAGAGCGAATCTTTAGGTGCGGAAATGGTATATCCTTCAAACTTATGTATTGCACCTTGAGCCTTTTTTATGCTCTTTGAGGATTGCTCATTGCGGCTCAAAATATCGATAAAGTCGGTTAATATGGTGTTTTTAACAATGTTTTTTGCCATCCGTTCTGTATTAAAGGTAGTATCTATGGAGGCATTGGCAGAAGCAGATACACTGAACCCTAATAGTGCTTTTAAGATACCTCCAAAACCAACGCTTGCTTTTGCCCCAGCTTCTCCGTTATCTTTCGTCTGATCGAGAAGTTCGGCGGTTTTTTCTAGTTTGCCTCCGGTTACAATTTGAACATAATCCGTTACAGAATCTTCGTCGAAGTAAACGACTTTGCATATTTTACTTTGCTTTTCTGCTGCTTTCTTTTCATTCAAAATGAGTCCATCTCAACTTTCAATAATTTTGCTAAATACGCATATTCGAATTACACGATAACTTAACCGCTGTAATCTGCACTTTCCATTTTTGCTATTGCTATTAATCAGGTAGTCTGTATTTATGACCACTTCGCGTCAACTTGCAAATACGAGCGAATAGTAGCAGTTATTTGTTCAACTAATTCTGTATGCGATTTACTATATTTTAAATATCTATTGTAAATAGCCTGATAATGAATAGATAGTGGGCTATGCTCACTTGAATCCATTTTGATGGCTTCTGATATAAAGTTTTCCAATTCTTTGAAAAGAGGACCACGAATATTGTTCGAAATATCACATAATAGTTGGCTTAATTCAATTTGAATTTTTTGGGGCATGAGCGGACTATCCCGATATTTCTCAATAGTGGAGACTGTTAATACATGCTGTTTTGTTAAATACAAATTTTCAAGGCTTACCAGACCTTTTCCTTCTTTAATTTCACTGATTATCAGTTTTTTGTAATTGCAAAAATCCTTTGCGCCACTGTCATCCACATAAAATGGATCTGTCGGAGCACAGAAAGTCTTGGGATATCCCGAGCTTGTAAGAATAATTTGCCCTCCAATATTTTCTTCGACCTTTTTTCTTATATCATCATCCAAAAAATGATAGTCTGTCAGCTCCAGTAACTTATAAGCATTGCACGCAATAATTCCCATATAATCGATCTTAAAATATATTTCACCTTTTTGACCTGCAACAAACTCCAGAAGTTTCATAAGCATATTTGTTTGTCTTTTAACAACTTCACTCCTTAGTGGTTGCAAAAGGGTATATCTAGCTCTACGATAAGTTAAAATTGCAATAAGCGTTGCTACTAAAGTGAAAAGAATCCATAAAATGTCTTTTATCCATGAAATATTATCAACCAACCATGTCATCAGTTATCCTCCTTACGTCAGCAAATTTAGAAACAGATAGCGTCTTTTATAGTCCCATTTGGCCATTTTTTGCGTCGCATTATTACTAAAAATTCGCTGCCCACCTAACTTCGCACAATTGCTAGAATAAGCTTGTGTTAAGCAAGTTTAGCGTGAGGCATTATATCAATTGCTAATGTATTTTAACGCAATATCTTTTACAAATTGATACCATGGTTTATAAGAATCACTTTTAGACGTTCATCATGCAACAAAAATCATCAAGTGAACAGCACAAAACAATCTAGTCTCCGATTATCAAAATAAATTTTGGCAACCTTTTTGACCAACACGAATAGTCATTAGCAGTTTAAACCTACTATTAGCGATGTACATAGCGCCGACAAACTTTCGAGCTGTCCCACTTAATCTTATGTGTCACTCTTTGTCCTGTCTTCGTTTTTTAAACTCAACAAACTTATCATTAATGGAAAATATGTATTCTATTATTGCATTTGTAAAATTCAATATGTCCCCCGCATCTTCTTTAGAAACATCAGCATGTATGTCATGAGCAGCTTCATTTCCAACAAGTCTTAACATATCAGCCCAATCATAAAGGCGTTCATCTATTTTTCCTTCCAATTTCATTTTTGCTAAAGAGTTTGCAAGTGTTCGTTCCTTTATTCCGTGATAATCACATATACTTTCGACAGTCTTTCTGCTTAGTATTGCAGTTGCGATATATGCATGCGCCTTAAAGCACCTGCATGCTTCTTCATATATTATTCGTACTTGTTTAGGCGCATTAGGATTTGCATGAAAGTCCTCAGCGGGGTATATCTTGACTGGAATATCCCAAATATCTCCTTCTGCCAGATTTCCAATATTATCTTGCTTTATTAGCATTGGAGAGCCACACTTTTTGCATTTCAAAAACACGTAGCGGCCTGATGGAATATTTCCATTTCTCAAATACTCAAATATACCTATCTCCTCGGCTTCTACAAACGCGGTACAGTAATTGCATTCAATTATCATAAATAACACACCTTAGTACACCAATTTCTGAATGGAGCAGATTATCTGTGGTTTACAGTATTGCTATGACACACTGTTGGCCAAGCTCCGTAAAATTGTTTGGTACGTCGCTAGCCGAACTTCGCATAATTGCTATTAAAGGTAGTCATACCCTAGTCATAGATCATATTAAATACAAACATAATTCTAAAATCATTATATTCCCAATTTTGACCAAATTCAACAAGTGAGTCCAATATTTGCAATAGCCAAATAGCAACGAAAAACGGCAAAAAGTATTAAGAAATGGTTTAGCAAATCCCTCTATGCAGCCATAAAACGCCGTTTTTGGGGGCTAGAGGGCTGTTGTTTACGTTTAAAAGTTCTAAAAAGGCAAAGATGAAACAAGCGTTTTTAAAAATAATTCCAATTACATATTATAATCATGATAACGATTGTCTCTACTGTGTTTTAAATGCTTGCAGGTTGTGTTTTTACTTCGGTTCAATTTACTTATTTTTTATCATTTGCAATGTCAAAGCCAAATAATAAAGGGCAACAGGTTTTTATCCTGTTGCCCTTTATTATTGTTTGAAAGAAATAGGAGTATCAATACTCGTTAAAGTCTTTTGAGGTTGACGGCGTGTTTGATGATTTGTAAAATTTCCTGCTTTTCTGCTGGCGAAAGGTCTTTAAGGAGAAAGCTAATTTGGCGCGAAGTTGTATCTTCGTCCGTATTGGAAAGTTTTTGGTCACTAAAAAAGTCCGATAAAGAGATGTTAAGTGCATTGCAAATTTTTCCGACTGTAACCACAGTTGGATTCTTTTCTCCACGTTCTATCTGTCCAAGATAGGCAGTCGTTATTTCAGCATGCAGAGCAAGCTGTTCTTGAGAAAGGCTATTTTCCAAGCGCAGCTTTTTTACTCTTTTTCCTATACTATAGTTATTCATATTGCCCATCACCATCTATAGAATAAAGTATTGCATTTGCTTGTACAACGTGATATAGTTTTTATATTATTATCAACTATAGTATATATACCCAGGATCATAGAAAATATGCGAGGCATCAAATTTTGCTAGAATATACTGAAAAAAACGCCAATGAACTTTCCAAAAAGTAGGGGTACCGTTCCAAATAGATTTGCAACATGATTCACGATCAGCGTAAAATCCACCCTAAATTAAAATGAAAATAATTGAAAGAAGGAGGAATAGGGATGAAAAATCTTTTTAAATTGGGATGCGTTCTGTTCATCGTTTGTTCCATATTAGAGATTATCGGTCCGCAGCACTCAATTTTGCAGGACGAAACATTTAAAAAAATGTAGGATGATCTTTTCAAATGAAAAACTAATCATGGGAGGAATGAAAAATGAAAATGTGTAGGGGAGTGGTGAAATTTGTTCTGTCCAAACTGCGGGGCTCCACTGAACGGAGATGAAAGATTCTGTGCCAATTGTGGAGCACCTGCAGGTCACATGCCTAATTCGTCTTCATCGGGTCGAATAAACCCTTTTTTAGTGGAATTGGCACGCAGAGAGAAGGTCTCTGCGTCAATCTGGATCGTTGTAGCCTGTATTCAGGTTCTTACTGCAATACTGGTAAATGGCACAGCAATGATCGTTTTAATTTGTGGTCTGTGGAACCTTTATGCGGGATATTCCAGAATTCAGCAGAGTAAAAAGATTCTTACTAGCTGGCTTGATTTGGTGAATATTTATGAAAAGTCCAGAAACCAAATCATTTTCAATATTCTACTGAATGCTTTTATTGGTGGCGTCATTGGAGTAATTGGAGGAATTTATGATATGTTGACTCGAAATTACGTCCTTGAACATCGAAATGAGTTTAATTCAGTAGAAAATTTTAAGTAAAAATATAAAGAGGAGTGTTATTTATGTTTTGTAAACAATGTGGGACAAGTCTTCCCGAAGGTGCAAAGAATTGCCCAAACTGCGGTGTGGCAGTGAAATCGTCTGAACAGGTCCCGAATCAGGATACAAAGTCAACTTCTGTACAGTCTGTGCAATTACCAAAGGTCAACAAAGAGTTTGTTCTTAGAAATATTAATGCCATTCTTGCGGTGATCTCCGTTGTTTTAATGTTTCTGCCTATGTTTGTCATCAATTGTAGTGCGCTAGGATATAGTGGCAAATTGTCCGAATCAGGGTTCGTAGTTGCATCAGGGGTTAAATTTTCTAACTATAGTGCGACTTCTGTTAATTTCTTTGCATGGCTGATGATTTTGGTCCCAATTTTCTCAATCTTAGTCAACTACATAAAACCATTATATTCAATAAAAAAGATTACTTTATTTGCAGCACCACTAGTTTGTATCATTAGTTTGTTTTTGGCAAAATCAAATTTTGTTTCCAGTATGAATGCCTTTGTATCAAGCACACTAGGTCTTATGGATGCCTCCATATCACCAGTACTTGGGTTCTGGTTTTACCTTGTGTGTTCTCTTGTTTGGCTTCTTGTGGGCTACCTTCAATACAAGAATATGCCCCTGACCAAAGATAGTGTCGTAAATCTGATCAATCAGAAAAAATAATAGAGTTACTAATTTCCATTGATTTCCTCATGCTGCTAAATAGCATGAGGATTTTCTTTTTTACAGGAGAGATTTAAGATGAGTCATATTCTTAAAGCAATTTATAACGGACAGCTAAATCCTTCGGAAACCATTGTTCTTCACGATGGAAAATACCAAATGAATCTAAAAAGGCAGATTGAACTGAGCAATCGGCTTTTTAAAACATTCACACTGGAACAACAAAAACTCTTCGAAGTGCTTCAACAGCAGAAATCTAAGAACAATAGTTACGTTTTGGAAAAAACTTTTTGCCAAGGATTTCGAATGGGAGCCAAAATTATATTAGAACTGAAAGGAAGATCATCATGAATTTTTATGTTTTAGGCTTTGTCTGTACGCTTGCAACAATTCTGGTATTTGAGTATGCAGTGACCAATAGAACGGTGAGGAGGGCTTAATAAATGATGACTGTAGCGATTGAACAATTTCTTTCCGGAGCAGAAGCTTGTATCCTTCTTTACCTCTCTTGCCGCATAAAAGGAAGGAGTACCCGAAAACGATGATACGAATTAGAGAGCCGGAAGATCTTAAAAAGGATACGATTCCTTTCGAAATCAAAGAGTATCTTTCTAAATACTTACAGACCATTCTTCAAAACTATGGTTGTAATTCTTTGGAAAGAATCGGGTGTATTTATTATCTTGAAACTACAGAGGATACCTTCCATTATTCTAAGATGGGGTTAAGTCATTCTCTTTTAGAAACACCATTTGAATATTGTGAGTGTATTTCAATCAAAAGCAGCCATGGAGAAAGTAATCTTCTTCACGGCTGCTATGTCTTTAATAATGACTATGCAATAGACTTTTTCGGACAGGATAGCATTTTCGATCAACAAACACTTTCTACTCTAAGGAGGAATGATTTTAATGTTTCATGATCCCCAGTATATGACAACAAAGTTTATTAACAAAATCCCGTACTTAATTCAGCTTCTTCTTTTTCAGATGATTGATTCCTTAAAAATCAAATCAGATGTGGATTATCTTCAAATATTTATACTTTCTGTAGAGACTCACGACGGAAAAACTTTTCAGAAAATTGTCCATTCTCAGGAACAGCCGCCAAAATCAAAGACTTACTTAATTCCTTATCCTAGTCCCGTTACAGCAAAAGTTTATACCATTGATGATAAAGACCATTATACATTTTTGTTAGCAGAAGAATATTAAAAGAGGAGTGACAGAATATGCCCAATAACAATCCTGGAAATACAAATGTGCTTACAGGAAACATGAAAACAACAGCTGTTTTTAGCCGGGACGGTAAATATCGCTACCTTCTTGAAAAGGAATGGGACGAGACTCTTCCAAAAGCGGCGATCATCATGATTCAGGCTGGTACTGCCGACACGGTTAAGATGGATACTACAACAATGCTTTGTGTGACAAATGCTTGTGATAACTCCTTCGGAAGCATTTCCATTCTGAATTTGTTCAGCTCAATCCATTCGGACATTCCTTTGAGTGACAAAGTGAATAATGCAATGATTGTTCGTTGCTGCGACGAAGCAGACAAGATCATTTTTGCTTTCGGAAAAGGAAAACAACATCTGGAACGAAAACTGGAAGTTCTGAAAATGTTAGAAGGGTACAAAGAAAAGTTCTGCTGCATTGCAGACAAGAGGGGAAGAACATTGTTTCACCCTCTTGCACCACAAGTCAGAAGGGAATGGATTCTTGTACCGTTTCAAAACGAAGTTAATACATAAACACATTAAATTAAGGTCGTCAGAACGAGTCTGACGACCTTAATTTTAGCAGAAAACCTTTTAAAAGCACCAAAAAGTCGGTCCCTTTTTATTGCGGAAACGCAAAATAGAAAAGTCGACCGAATTTTTTTGCCCTTCTTTTTAAAGTGTATGTAAAAAATCACCGGGATTCCGGGAATTTACTGATTAGAAGAATTTGGAATAAATTTTTCACAGAGCTCCAGAAATATTTTATAGCTTCCTTTTTCACCAAAACGGACAAGTACGGTATCACAATCAGAAATCACAAAACAATGGAGATCTTTAAATGACTCACGAATCATCTGTCCTAATAATGCTGCCTGATATACCTCAAGTTTCAAAAACATACCCATATCAAATTTAGAAAACTCCTGAACATCACACAACATATCTTTTATTCTTGTGGTGACATAATACTTACTTATCCACTCTTTTATGGCAATAATGGGTCTGCAATCCGTTCTGAGTTTTTTGTGCTTAACAATTTCTCTGAACTCTCGTCCTACCCGACTTAAATTAATACTTGGGTCATTTGGAAATTGTTCTTTTAGAACATCCAGCAATTCTCTTGCTGATCTGATTTTCTCGTTGTTGCCTAAGATATCAAAATAGATAGACTCTTTCACATCGAGAGAGTTATCTTTAAAAGGCTTTTTAAATTCGTCATTAGCTTCCATATTTATCTTTCTCCAAAATAAAAAATAAAAAAAATAAAAAACGTGAAAAAGGCTAAAAATATCCACTTAAGGGTCGTTTATACACCATAGAGGCTCACTGAATGATGACCAAAACTGTATCATTTATTTTTTAATTATATCAGCGAATATCGTAATTTATATTCTTATATGTAATATTATTGATTATAAATCATAATTATTTGGATATTAATGACGATTTTGAAAACTTTACAATTCCTGCCTATTGTGATAGCTTATTATTTACCTGCAGGAGATATAATAAAAAAAATTAATGAGGAGGTAAAAAATGAAGCTATTTGAAACAATCAAATTAACCTTTACTCAGGTTGAAGAGATAAAAAAACTCTCTACATACCCTTTTTATCGTGAAGGCGAGTGCCTAATGTATGTGAATAAGCAGGAGAAATGCTATTTTGCAAGGGCAATCAGTGAATTTTTCTCTGTTACCCAGATTACACGTGACATGGAAGCAGGGATTTATTCAGATGATCTTTCTATTTGTACCAGCCTTGGTGAGGAAACTGTTTCTGTTTTCAGAAGTGTTTTTTCCAAAAAGAATTTTCAAGAATTAAATCAATATGGTCTGCGGTACGATAATAGCGCGATTCCTTTATTGCTGAAATATATTGCCATATCAGAAGGTCAGGCCCCGTCCGTGACAAAGTATAAAAGCGTTGGGTGGGTACAACAGGAACAGGAAGGAACGAAGTTCTTTGGTTTGAGCCTTATGGATTCTTTTCAGTATGTTGGGGAAAAAGACTTAACCTCAATAGGTTCTCTTAACGATTATGTTGCCGAGGTCAATAGGTTAGTCGTAGGTCATGCGGGTTTGGAAATCAGTCTTGCAACCAGCCTTTCTGCTGCTGTGATTGGTCTTTTATCTACGCAGCAGCCCATGGAGTCTCTAATGATTCACTTCTTTGGGACATCCTCTTGCGGAAAAACGACAGCGTTACAGCTCGCAGCTTCTGTGTGGGGAAATCCAGAGATGGGAAAGGGCATCCTATCGTCATGGAATGCTACCGACAATGCGCTGCTTACAAAATTGAATAATAATTATGGCGTTGTTGCTTGTTTTGATGAATCGTCCAGTATGCAAAGAGATTTTAGTAAGATCATCTATGCTATTTCACAAAACACCGGAAAGGCTCGTCTTTCTAAGGACTGCCAGCTCCAAAAAGAGCGTAAATTTTGTACAAGCATTATCAGCAGCGGCGAAAACTCTCTTTTGGCAGCCAGCAATAAGAATGCCGGTCTCCGTGCGCGATTACTCGAATTTTTTAATGCACCTCTTACAGAAAATGCCGAACATAGTGATGCTATTAAGCAGTTTGTGAAAACTCAGCATGGGACACTTGGAGCGGAATTTGTAACCGCGTTGGCATCACAGAAGGACTCAGTGGCAAATATGATGCAAAAATGGGAGAAAAAGCTGAAGAAAGAGCTGAAGAAAAAGCTTACCAGAGAGTGTATATTGGAAGACCGGTTGATTTTTAAATATGCGATTATTTTATTGACCGCCAGTATTACCCGTGATCAATTGGGCGTTCATTTTGATTTGGGCGGTATGGAGAACTGTCTGATCAGTCACTACCGCTCTTTGGCTTTTGAAAACAATCTGGGAATGAATGCTTATGATCAGATTATGGAGTGGCTTGTAAAAAATGCTTCTCATATTATGCTAAAAGACTATTTACCTGCGAGTACCCCAGTGGAAGGGATCTTTCTTTCAGGAAACAAGGTTGCCTTGTTGAAAGGTACTTTTGAAAAAATACTTCACGATAGTGGATTTACAGATACAAAGGTTGTGGCGCAGGAATTAAAAAGGCTGAATCTTCTAATTCCTGAGTCACCAGACCGCCTCACCGCAAGGGTGGTGATTAACAGGATCAAAGTGCCATGTTACCGCTTAAAAATTAATAGCGAGGTGATCAATTGGCTAAACGCCCAAGCTGAGCAGAAAATCAAAGGGAATGACCTCGAATTTTGAATTGCTTAAAAAAGAGGACACCCTTGTTTACATTGAGATTGTATGGAAGGAAGGGAAGACGATGGTGATTTTGTTGAAAGCGATTATTTCTCGCAAAAATTTGAAGTGCCAGAATTCCGTGAAGACTGAAGAATTTGATACGGATAAAGACGATCAAAATGCGGTCACCTTTTTTTCGCCAATGGTAGATATGCTCTGTCAGTTTATCGACCGGCCCTAAGAAAGGAAAATAAGCATGACTAAGGAATGCCACGAAAAAACGAAATTTTTCGTGGCATTTTCAATCAATAAAAATTAGAGAGGAAGCTTTTTATGGAAAATCAAAAAATTAAAGCTGTCGGCTATTGCCGTTTTTCCAGCGATATGCAAAGAGAAGAGTCTATTGATGCGCAAAAACGATATATCTCTGTTTATGCGGCGCAAGGAACCTATGAGATCACAAATTTTTACTGTGACCGTGCTCGCAGCGGCAAAAATACAAAGAGACCTGCTTTCCAACAAATGCTTGCAGATGCAAAGCAGGGCAAATTTCAAGCAATCATCGTTCATAAGCTCGATCGCTTTTCAAGGAGCACAGAAGACACCTTGCGTATTATCAATGAGCTAAAGGACTTTAATGTTTCCGTGGTTTCTGCATACGAACATTTTGAAAACAATGCGATTGGCGACTTCATGTTAAAAATCATTTCCGGAATGAGTGAATGGTACATTTCAAACCTCGCGAATGAAGTCCTTAAAGGGCAGCGTGAAAATGCCTACAAATGTCTATCTAATGGAGGGAGAGGCTGCCTCGGTTACGATATTGTTGATCAAAAGTATGTTGTGAACGAAGAAGAGGCTGAATCGGTAAGGTTGATTTTTCAAATGTATAGCAATGGTTATGGCTATAATTCAATTATCGATCGGTTGAATGCTTTGGGCAAAAAGACCAAGGCAGGAAGACCTTTTGGAAAGAATAGCCTATACGCAATCTTGAATAATGAAAAATATACCGGCGTTTATATTTTTAATCAGATCGCGAGGGGGAATTCTCAGGGAAAGCGCAACAGTCATAAAAAGAAACCGAATAGCGAAATTATCCGCATAGAAGGAGGTGTTCCTGCCATTATTTCTAAGGAGTTGTGGAATAGGGTGCAGGCTATCCGTCAAATCAACCCGAAAGGGAAGAGTCACAATAAGTACTTTTATCTTCTCTCCGGACTGATTTATTGTGGGGAATGTGGAAGCAAAATGCACGGAAATCCTCGCAACACGGGCAATGGAGGGCCTACTTATTTGACTTATCGCTGCAACAATCGCGACAATAGCCATTCCTGCAGCAACGGCGAAGTTCGTAAGGAATATGTGGAAGGGTTTGTCATTGAAGAGTTATTTGATCACTTTTTCAATCGCAATGCAATTCCTGAGATTACTCGTCAGCTGAATAAAAAGCTTCAGGAAAGTAGTAACAGCAGCAGTGATGAGTATAAAGAGTATAGCGCTACTTTGAAGGTCCTGAAAAAGTCCCGTGATAATCTTGTGGAAGCGATTGAGAAGACCGGATATAATCAGGCACTCGGAGATAAACTGAAAAACGTGGAAAAACAGATTGAGGACTGCGGAACGTTCCTCCAGAAATATGAAGATAGGCACAAGAACATTTCTGCTTTTACGGAGGAACAGGTTCTCAAAAATCTTTCCAAAATCAAAGAATTCGCAAAGAGCAGCCACAAAGAGGAAGTCCGTGCTATGATTCAGCAGTATGTGGATCGTGTGACCGTTTTTCACGACAGAGTGGAAGTGGTTTTTAAGGTTGTATTTCATGCAGAAGCTGAAAATTCGACCACATTTCACTGCGATTCATCCGTTACGAGATACAATCTTGAGCAGTACAGCGCAGCCAGTATGTTAGAAAAAGCCGAAATAGAGGAACAGAAGAATCTTCATACCGCATAAGTAAATCAAGCTCCAGGGCAAGAACGCCTTGGAGCTTGATTTTTTTCTGAAAAGTGAATTTTGTATCCTTGAAAAGATGTCGATTCATAAAACATATTAAATAAGAGGTCGTCAGAACAAGTCTGACGACCTTTATTCGCTTCAGAAAGCACTCAAAAAGTGGCAATTGGACCTTCCCCTTTGTTTTCCTACTGACCGAAGAAGATTGCAAGGAATAAAGGGCTTTCTTCAGCGAATGATAGAAAAATCAAAAACTATTTCATCACGAAGTCTATACCAATAGGCTAGTGTCAAAAGTTTGGAAAGACTTAAAACAATGGATAAGGCGAGTGACAAATAAGGGCCAATACAAAAACGTCTTGGGGTTGGATCGATTGTGACCTATTAGTATAAAATGGTAGAAAAAACTCTCTCTTTTATTAAATTAACAGATTAAATGCAAATAATTTTAAAAAATTCTCAAAATTTAATTGGAAATTCTTACGTAATTTTACTTTATGAATTCTTATAACATTATTTTTTTATCAAATTTATCAAAAAGTAGTGAAGATGACTGTGCCAAATCCAAACACGTTTATTATTGATGGAATGTTAGTGTTATTTCTGAACTTTGCAGAAATTTGTTACACATCAGGAAATAGATAAGAATAGGGCTCCGGACTGGTTTAACCATTGAATTGGTTCTTATTTTCTTTAGACTTATATAAATGTAATATTGTTACCAGTTGATTCTTATTAAATTATCCGATGTATTTATGAGCAAAAGCCAAAATGGTATTGTTATGGAAACCAGCGGCCAAAAGTAAAAGAGCGGAGCTGATAGGAAAAGCAAGGAATGTGTTTTTGTCAGATTTAATGTGTCGTTGAGTATAGGGAAAGTTCAGTGAGGTAATATAGAACGTGTGCCTCATTCGACTTCATCATTAGTATGAACATGATGAAACAAAGTACTTATAAAAAACCATGTCATCGGCAGTAATCTGCACAAGGCATTTGCGATAACGCAATCACCGAATAACAGAGCTTTTCGCGATCCAGGTTTTTAGATGTTATTAACAGTACAATAATCCGATTAGTTCTACCGTACAGCAAAGAATGTAGAAAAGCTACTAGTGAAAACGCAAGGCGAAGTGGATTTGGTTGAAACAAGTAGTTATCAGTGGTATTATTAATATGTTTGCTTGGTAGAAGCACAGAGGGTGAAATGGCTTTACCGAAGGAAAATGAAACATATCTGAATGTTTGTATAGAAAGCTCAATATATGATCGTCTAGAAGAATTGTGTGATAAGGCAGAATAAACCAAAACAGTTGCTGTAGAACGAGCATTAACGGAGTATCTTGAGCATTATAATAAACAACAGAAAATATTGGAAAGCTATAATCAAGCTACATATCATAGAAGGGGGAATGCTACTCATGGATATAAAACAATATGTTGATACAGATTTGTTGGAGAAGTTTGAGTTTCACAATTATGGTCATTCACTTGAAATCTTGCACGAATCTTTTCCGTCAGAATGGTCTGAATTGCAGGACTGTTTAAGAAAACTGAGTTTAACACTAGAAGACATAAAGAAGGCAGGAGGGAATGAGTCTCCTATTCCTAAAAAATTTGATGATGTGCTTTACCCTTATGGATGGAGAGAGATCAGAATTTCTGGAGATTTGATTGTAAAAAAGTATCCACGGCAGACAGCTCAGCGGCGCGGGAAATTTTCTAATGAACCATATGAAGTCGAAACAATTGCCGGATACATTGATGGACATAACATAGACTTCCTGAAAAATAGAGTCGCATTTGATTTGGAATGGAACAGCAAAGACCAGACTTTTGACCGCGATTTACTTGCCATGAGGACATATTTTGACTGTGGGCTGATTGATGTAGGGGTTATTGTAACTAGAGCTGAAGAATTAAATGAAATATTCCGACAGGAGAAGGATAATAACGGGCAAATCCTCATGAAAAAATATGGGGCAAGTACAACGTGGATGGGTAAGCTTACATATCGTTTGGATTCAAGGCGAAATGGTGGATGCCCAATATTAGCAGTCGGAATCAGAAAGGAATGCATAGAAGGATATGAAAGACTTACAGCTTACAATTCAGAGCTTAAGAAAATTCGCTAAGGGCAAAAAATACAACACAATTTACGCTGATCCACCATGGCAGTTCCAAAACAGAACAGGGAAAGTTGCACCGGAGCATAAGCGTCTTACTAGATATGAAACAATGACGATTGATGAGATTAAGCAGCTTCCTGTTTCTGAATTGGCAGGTGATAAGGCACAGTTATATCTTTGGGTTCCGAATGCATTGCTTCCAGAAGGGCTTGCCGTGATGGATGCCTGGGGATTTGAATATAAGACGAATTTTATCTGGGAAAAAGTCCGAAAGGACGGACAGCCGGATGGGCGTGGAGTTGGATTCTATTTTAGAAACGTCACTGAAATAATTCTTTTTGGAATCAAAAAGAAAAGTGAACCGAACCGTACACTAGCGCCTGCAAGATCTCAAGTGAATATCCTTCGCACAATGAAACGAGAACACAGTAGAAAACCCGATGAAATAATTCCCATTATTGAAGCGTGTAGTTCAGCACCGAGGATAGAGCTTTTTGCGAGAGGGGATCGTGAAGACTGGGATATGTGGGGAGATCAAGCTGATGCTTCTTATGAGCCAACGTGGAATACGTATGCAAATCATACAGTTTCAAAGAAGCTGCATGATAATGAATTCTCAAGAAGTGAATTGCAGTTACAGATACCTGGAAAGTAATACAAATTCAGGAAGGGCTATAAGACTTATGGGCGATTTGAAAACCATGTCAGAAGCTGAAATTATTGCACGAAAAGATAATTATCTCAAAGGGCTTAATGATTTAATGGATAAGCTCTTTCACTGTCTTTTAAAGCAACGGCATTCACAAGCTGAAAAAAATGAAATAAAGACAAAGTACAGAAACCTAAAATCACGAATCGGAGAAGAATCAAAAATTTTAAGAATCGTCAAGAGAAGTATTCGGTATATATCAAGAACTCATGCAAACTACGAAGGTGGAATTGTAGAAGCAGATGCGAAATATAAAGTAAACAAATATTTTAATTAAACAGAGAGGGAATCATTTATTAGTTTTGCAAAAATATTCAGGATGTCCTTTACAAGTAGCCACAGATGTATTTACTTTGTAAATTTGCTCTCTAGTTTTGTTATCAGCAGTCGCTTAAAACAAACGGGAATAGATCCAAGATATCCGCCCACTGCAATTAGCCCACTATACTTCTTAACTTGTGAGATTGGAACAAAGTTTACCTTACCAGGGCGATTATCAGAATTACGTGTGCATACATCTTTTTCTATGTTATCAATACGCACTCTACACCATGTATGACCAGATATGGTTTCTGAGCCCTTGAAAAATGCTTTACGGCAGTAGACAATCTGAACATCATAGCCTAATTCACGTAATATATCACGAACACAAAACGCTTGTTGAACACAATATCCTTTTCCAATCCAAAATGCTTTCTTATAAGGCATAAATGGTATTTCAATGGAATATTTCATGTTTTTATTAACAAGAAAATTGACATATTTAATCATGTCCCATCCAGTCAACTTGGAATTATTACATAGATTAACTGCGTCATGTAATTGCATTTTTCCCCCTCGATTATAAGCTGTAAAACTTATTTCAGTTTGTGATGATTCTGTTTATATGTATTTTTCTGCTTCGCTCAGTTTTCCACTAATATAGTAACTTTGCTTTGATAAATCAAGATTAAATAAACATGATGCAAAGTTTTTGAGATGCTGCTAAAAGCAGAAAAGCTTTTTAACATTTAGTCTAAATATAGTTCTATAGAAAAGTGATGTCAATGTTTAAGTAAGAAAGTGCAGCCGCAGAGTCCCCCTCCACGGCTGCGCTTCTTTTATTTTATAGTCTACAAATAAAATAGACGACACAAAAAGAGCCACGAAACATTTTAGTTTCGTGGCCTAGGTGGTGCAAGTGTTCTTTTTTAAAAAGTTAGTAACATTAAGAGATTACAGGCAATTAAGAAGCGGTATTATACTTGACTATTAATTACAGGGATGAGAACCAAGTTTCATCTATAGAATAATCAGTAACAGGTATAACACCTAATTGAAGTTCTCTTAATTTGTCAATTAATTCATCACCATCAATTAAGTCGATAGGAGCAGTTCCAGCTCTATTAGCTTCTTGTATCGCAGAAGAAGTAAATTTTCCAGTAGTAATAAAAAGCCCCTTATCAGCTCTACCTTGCATTGCTCCTCTAAAATCTCGCATTTCACTTGCAGAAACAGTTCCCTGATATCGTTTACATTGAAAAAGCATATGAAAGCTAATAATACCATTTAATTTTATGATGCCAGTTCCATCGATTCCACCGTCGCCAGTTCTACCAGTTACTTGAACCTGGACAAATCCTGATTCACGTAACATGCGCTGAGTTAAACGCTCGAAAGCATCAGGTGATAAGTTTTGAAGTACATTTCTAAGTTTATCTCTCCAACTTTGAATTTCATCGGGTGTATCTACACCGTCATTTTCAGGATTATCATCAGTAGCTTTTATCATTTCAGCTTTATCTAATTTTAGAAATGACATTGTACGAACCTGTGCAACAATTTCATTAGGATCAATAGTTTGTAATTCACGGCCTTTCGCTGTGAGTGCCCATACTCCTCGGGAGGAATTTTCTAATATCCCAACTTTTTTCATATATGTCCGCGTCCAAGCTAAACGATATTCCACTTCCGTTTTATTGCTATCATTATGTGGAAAGTTTGCCGTTTCTTCCGGAAGATTAAGTAACTTGATCGTTTTTTGATCTATTTCATCAACTGTTCCAGAACCACCTAATTCCTTTATAGCTTGAAAAAGTTGAGGCATCATTTCGTTATATGTTGGTCCATCATATTTCTCCACTATATTAGCCTCTAATCAATGTTATTTATAAATATTTTGTCATATTGAAAATCAAAAGTCAAGATATAAAAATTTGATAAGTGCAAAAATCGCCAATTGAAAGGCATTTAATCTGAATCCAAAAACTGTTGTGAGCAAGCGCTTTTGTAACACTCTAATCTGATTTTTGCTACAGGATTTATATCCTACAGTGTAACTTTGAAAGACGTTTAATAATCATTATAAGAATGTAGACGTATGAATATAGTTCTTTAGTATGGCTGTAATGCTGGTACATTAATTCATTTTAATGTATTAAAATAGCGCTTTATAGGGAGTATTATCATATGAATATCCAGCATTATTCATACTTTGCGTTATTCCAATCTGTTTGCAGTATTCCGTGCATTCTTAGGAAGTATATTGACTACATTGGTTACCGTGCAGAATCAACTTATCGGTATTGATTCCTACCTGTGATGTGACTGCTTTTTGAAGCATTCGTTTGGCCAAATCTGCGGTAATATTTTTATCAGTGATATTGGCAATAAAACTTCTATCATGAAAATCTATGATGGAACAGTTATATCTTTATGGGAACTATGAATCTTCATTTTAAAAATAAAAGTTTGTATAAATAAGTTAATTGTTCCAACACATTATGGGATTGACAATATTTCCCTCCATAGTAAAATAAGGAAGAAGGTGAAAAATATGAACCATCTTGAAATAAATCATACTAAAAACAAACATACTGGTTCGATTATTGCTATAGTAATAACGCTTGTTATAGGGGCTTTATTGCTGAATAATCCTCCTAAAAGCGTAGTGGCTGCAACAAATGAATCGAGCAGCTCAACATCGGAAAAAGTAAAAAGCAATAGTGGCAATTATGTTACTCATGATAAATACGATCAAATACAAACAGGAATGTCATACGACCAAGTTAAAAAGATAATTGGTTCAGAAGGGCAAAATATATTTGAATCTGGGGATAAGGGTACAAACGGTTATCAAATATCTTATATGTGGCTAGGAAAAGATGGTGGAGAAGCAACTATCAGTTTCACCGGAAAAGATAAATTGGTTGTACAATTGAAATCTCAGAGTAGATTAAAATAAAAAATTAGGAAAATAAATTCAAACTATTGAATTTTACATATTGATTGAAGTAGGTGGACGTGAAAAAACTTTTTACTATATGGATGAATCTGTAAATGTAATTGAAACGACAAATCCAATTAAGATCAATTTATAATTAAATTGGAGAATACGCAAAAAGGCCGAGAAATAATCTTGCCCTTTTTATTTACATTTTAGGGGATTATGGTAAAATTAGGTGGAAATAGGGGGGAGAGATTTAAATGCCTGAATCGTTAAGAATTGCGGAAGCGCTAAAAAATTTTATAAAGTTTAATGAAAGTTTTCCTATAAAGTTTCAATCTGAAATTCCAAATAACGAAAAGGTTATTGCGTCAATACAAGGAAGATTTGAAGAATGGCTGGTATGCACGGACAAGCAGGTGCATATTATAAAATCTGGATTTTCCACTGGTAGAGTAGGGCAAATTGGGAATTTTTCAATTACATATCAAAATATTGCAAATGCCTTTGTGGATTTTCATACTTCAATGGGGTGCTTTGACATTATAGCAGTTGGCGTTCCGCATACAAAAAAGACTTATTGGGGAAAACAAGAACAAAACCCACAATATGCTTCAGACAGTATCGGCATCATTAAAAAAGATGTCGATAAATTTAATGCTGCTTGTGCATATATTAATGCACGATCTGCTGAAGAAAAAGAATCATATGTAGCAACTTGTCCGAATAGTGAAGTACCTATAGAGCAGAGCACTCAGGCAGCCGTTGATATTCCGAGTCAGCAAGAAAGTCAATCGGTAAGGTGTCCAAAATGTGGTAGTACAAATCTTCAAGTCTATAATGAAGTCGTTGGCAAGGGTGTAAGCGGAACAAAAGTATGCTTATTTGGAATATGCGGCTTATGCGGTGCGGGAAAGACAAAAAATGTACAGTATTGGATTTGTAAAAGTTGTGGGTATAAATTCAAAGCATGAATGAAAAGAAAACGTATTATTGGTTTAAGACAATGGAGTGGTTTGCAAAACATTGGGGATGTCATCAAATGGCAGACCGTAGTTTTTCACTTGGAAATTATCAGTTTCCGATATGTGCAAGGTGTATTGGCATATTGATAGGCAAGATAGTGGGGATATTTCTTGCATTTTTGACTCCCTCATATTGGCAAGTCATTTTTCTTGTTATTCCAATGGCAGTCGATGGATTAACACAACTATATGGTAAACGGACTTCTACAAATTTTTTAAGACTTATAACTGGGGTACTTTGTGGGTATGCAATAATTACATTTTTAGCTTTTATTATCAAACTAATTATTTCAAAATTCATATAGCGTAATAAATATGAAATACAGGGCAGACAAAAATGAAACTGATAAATAATTTCAGCCCTTTTGTTGACTTCCTTTATGGGAATGATACAATCTATGTTGACTGCACTCCCGAAAGCAAATAAGAAAAAGCTCAAATAGATGAACATTAAAATCTTTACATAGCATGAAGTTAGAGAGGCCACAAGACAAAAATGCCTTGTGGCCTCTCCTTTTTTATCTTTTAAATTTTAGATTAATTGTACTTTTTTAACGGATCATAGCAAAAATTAAAGACTGTTTTTTTAGATCTCAGTTAATAAGAATTCTAAATAGACAAAGAAGAATCTGAACTATTACGCTTTTTTATTTTACAGCCCAGAATTAAAATAGACGACACAAAAAGAGCCACGAAACATTTTAGTTTCGTGGCCTAGATGGTGCGGGTAACAGGATTTGAACCTGCATGCTGTTGGCACCAGAACCTAAATCTGGCGTGTCTGCCAATTCCACCATACCCGCATATGAGCAACAGTAAAAATACCGATGCTCTTATTTTATCAAAAATAAAACTGGATTGCAACTTTATTTTCCTAAAAGTCCTTGTTCAAGCATAGATTGAGCTGCCAACATTGCTCCTAAACGTCCGCTGTGAAAATTCAAAGCTCCTTGCATCCATGCGGCCCATGGAGCACGCAAAGGTGCATCAGCGGAAAGTTCAATGGAAGCTCCCAAGGTAAAAGCGCCGGCTGCCATGATCACCTTGCTGTCATAACCGGGCATATCCCATGGTTCCGGTGTTACAAAAGCATCTACCGGAGCTCCTTTTTGGACGCCTTGACAAAATGCAATTAATGATTTTTCATTACGCAGCAGCAGTGTTTGAATAATATCAGCACGCGGTTCATCCCAACGTGGAGAAGTTTCATACCCAAATTGAGAAAATAGGGCAGAGGTAAAGACGGCTGTTTTAAGGGCTTCTCCGGTTACATGAGGGGCGTGAAAAGCGCCCATAAAAAGTTCTCGATTATGCCCTAATGTGCATCCGATTTCACGTCCTGTTCCAGGAGTCGTTAACCGATAAGCGCAGCTTTCAACCAAATCTTTTCTGCCTGCGATATAGCCTCCGGTGGGAGCAATCCCACCACCTGGATTTTTGATAAGAGAGCCTGCCATAAGATCGGCACCATGAGAAGTGGGTTCCTCTTTTTCCACAAATTCACCATAGCAATTATCTACCATTGCAATACAGTTTGGCGCTTGTTTTTTGCAGACACGAATAATTTCTTCGATTTCTTTCACGAAAAGAGAAGGACGCAAATTGTAGCCACGGCTTCTTTGGATATAGACCATCTTAGGTTGAAGCTCATGGACCCGCTTAGCAATTGTGGGAAGATCGGGCTTTCCATCGGGAGTCAAATCGACCTGTTCATAGTGAATGCCAAACTCTTTTAGAGAACCATTTCCATCTCCGGTTAAGCCAATGACACTTTGAAGAGTATCATATGGCAGTCCGGTTACGCAGAGCATGGTATCTCCCGGACGCAGAACTCCAAATAAAGCTACGGTTAGTGCGTGTGTTCCAGAGACAAAATTATGACGCACCAGTGCATCTTCAGCGCCTAACGCTTTTGCATAGACTTGATCCAGTACTTCACGGCCGCGGTCACCATATCCATATCCGGTACTCGCAGCAAAGTGGCTTTCACTCACACCGCTTTCAAGAAAAGCAGCAAGCATTTTTTGTTGATTATAATCGGTCGTTTTTTCAATTTCACGTAACTGACAATCAGCTTCTTGCAAAGCATGATCAGCAGCTTTTTTTATAGAGTCGTCAATTTTAAAATAAGGATATAAATTCAAGAAAGGATCTCCTTTGTTATGTTTTGAGATAGGGTTTTCATTTCAATCCATTGCCCACAGATATGGTATCCTAGCGCTTGATAATAGGAGCAAAGAGAATTTTCGCAGCAGAGAAAAAGATTGCGTTCCGGAAAATAAGCCGGGATAGCCTCCATCATAGCAGAAAAGATTCCGTGCTGACGTCGATTCGGACGAACTGCACCGGAAAAAAGCAGAGCATTTTTGGGGGATATGCAGGCTGCAAGACATGCAATCAGATCATCATGGTCCATAATTCCCCAGGCATCGGCTGTCTGATGGCGAATTCGATGATTAAGATCAAGGTAAAAGGGTTCAAAATCCGGAACCGAGAAAAATGGTGTTTCACATGCTTTTAAAAGTGCATGCATTTTTTTGAGTGAAATTGGATGAGAAAGATTCCAAGAAGTTGAGGGGCGTTCTGAATTCCGTATCATTTCGGGGCCTTGATCCGAGACTAAAAACCCAAGCTTTTTAGAAAGAGAGGAATTTTCACAGAAAACAGTTTTTGCACCCGAAAAGTGAATAAATTCTCGTAATTCTAAAGAATCTTCAAAATCACCTGCAAGGGTCATGACGTCATCCATCAGAGAGATACAGCCGGACTTTTCGCGCCAGAAATGAAGAAATGGCATTTTGGTTTCATAGC
Source organism: Ruminococcaceae bacterium BL-4 (assembly GCA_902809935.1). NCBI lineage: Bacteria > Bacillati > Bacillota > Clostridia > Eubacteriales > Oscillospiraceae > Ruminococcaceae bacterium BL-4. The sequence continues at coordinate 1,344,382 of LR778134.1, forward strand.
CCAGTGCCATAGAAAAGATGCGGCAGCCTAAGGGAGAATTATCCCATTGGGCTAGTTCCTGCGGGCCTTGTATCAGATGAATCATTCGCCTGCAATCCGTTCTGCCATCAGGGCAATCAGAGGCTTTGCATCCTCATAGTCTTTACAGCTGATTACGCTCATCGGAGAATGCAGATAGCGGCCTGGAAGGCTAACGGCAACGGTGCGAATTCCGCTTCGGCTGGTATGAATGGCGCCTGCGTCATTGCCGCCTGCAACGGCCTGCTTATACTGGCATGGAATTCCTGCTTTTTTGGCTTCTTCAAAAGCCATGTGGCAATAGTCCCGATCATAAATTGTTCGTTTGTCCATGAAGGAAATCACGGGGCCTTTTCCTAAAACGCAGACCCGATTTTCCGGAGCCATTCCGGCAATATCTGCGGCCGTCGTAACTTCTACAACGATAGAAGCCTGCGGCTGATCGGCAAATGCTGCGGTTTTAGAACCATTGAGTCCGACTTCTTCTTGTACGGCAAATAGAAAGTCGGTATCATATTTCCATTCCACCTTCTGCATGAGGAAAATCAGGATTGCACATCCGGCGCGATCGTCCAGAGCAGGACTCATGATGGTATGGCCATTTTCATAAAAGCTACGTTCAAAGGTGACGCTGTCTCCCGGAGAAATAACACTGCTTGCTTCTTCTTTTCCAGAAGCGCCAATGTCGATTGCCAAATCTTCAATGGGGACAGCCTTTTCGCGTTCGGCAGCGGAAAGAACATGAATCGGTTTCATTCCGATAACGCCAGGAATTTCTTGATCGCCGATTTTGACGGTTCGTCCAGCTAACACTCGAGGATCAATTCCACCAACAGTGGTAAAACGAAGCAGCCCTTCTTTTCCAATATGAGTGATGATCATGCCGACTTCATCCATATGTGCACTGATGAGAAGCTTTGTTTTTGCAGGATATTTTCCTTTTTTATGCGCTAAAATGCTGCCGAGCGGTGTAATAGAAATGGAATCCGCAAAAGGTCCAATTCCTTTGAGAATTTTTTGTTGCACCAGCTTTTCGTCGCCGGAAATTCCACGAATGGAGCAAAGTTCCTTTAAAATTTGATCCATTATTTCACCTCCCGCAGATAAGCCGCCATCAGTTGGGCAGCGTTTTCGAGATCATCGGTATCAACTACTTCGCAGGCAGTATGCATATACCGGAGCGGTACGCTTAGAAGGGCTGTGTGTACTCCACTTTGTGTTGTTGCAATCGCATCGGAATTGGTTCCGGTGTCACCGCCCATAACGTCCCATTTATAAGGGATGTTCCTCTTTTCAGCAAGAGAAGCCAATTCCTGATACATCGATCGATCCAAAACAGGAGCCACTCCAATCATTACCCCTTTTCCGAGAGGAAGGCTGACTTCTTCCCGCACACCGGGTTGATCGCCAAAACTGACGTCTACACAAATAGCACGTGTTGGAGAAAGCCCAAAAGCACCTGTGACTGCACCTTGTCCGCCGATTTCCTCTCTTGTGCTGAACAGAACGGAAATGCCGCAGGATAAAGTCTCTTCTTTTAGAAGATGAATACAGCGAATCAAAATAGCTGCACCGGCACGGTTATCCAAAGCAGCGGAGGCAAAGCGGCTTTTTAAAAGTTTTTGTGGTTGATATTGAGGGATTACACGGTCTCCCGGGGTTACAAGAGATTTTACATTTTCAGAGGGGAGACCTAAATCCACTGTCATCTTTGTAATGGCTGGAACAGCATCACTTTTGCCATCAGAGAGATGCGGCGGCAAATTTCCGATTACGCCGAAGAGGGGCTCTTTTCCAAAAACTGTTACAGGACATCCCGGGAGAACTCTTCGATCTGCACCACCGCAGCGGTCAATATGAAGAAATCCTTCCTCATCAATTCCCGTGACAATGAGTCCTACTTGATCCATATGAGCGTCCAAAAGAACCTGCTCTTTTGCATGAGGGTCCCCTAAAAACACAATGCCGTTTCCGAGCGTATCTCGTCGGCCGGGAAGCCCGCTTAATTCGATGGCTGCTTTTATGGGAGCATCTTCATCTCCGCTGGTGCCGCGGCTTTTACATAGTTGGGTTAAAATATCCGTTAATTTCATGAATCCAAAGGTCCTTTCAAAGAACAAATTAGATTAAAATAAAAATTTAGTTAATCACAAAAAAATATTAAAACAATTAAAGTTATAAAACGATAAAAGCTCAAAGCCATGAAACAAAATTAAAGAGCCATGACCATCTCTTTAAAGGTATTGCCCCGAATTACAAAATTTGGGAACATATCATAACTTGCACAGGCGGGGGAAAGAGCAACAACATCGCCGCTTTGTGCTTCTTTGTTGCAGAGGTCGACGGCTTCTTGCAGAGTGGAAACATGCAGAATTTTTGGGGCACCATCTTTATAACCGGCGGCGGATTTTACAGCAGCTTCAATTTTTGGAGCTGTGTTGCCGAGAAGGACCAGCGTCTTTACGTGGTCACAGATTGGTTGACCCAGAGGCTCAAATGGAATTTTTTTGTCATAGCCGCCGGCAATTAAAATCAGTTTTTTGGAAAAAATAGAAAGCATTCCTTTGATTGTACGGCTGGGCGTTGTTGCAATCGAATCATTATACCAGCGAACACCATTTAATTCGCGAACGAATTCGGCACGGTGGGCAACGCCGGGAAAAGTTTTTGCCACGGTTGTTGCATCATCCGGAGAAACAAAACCAAAGGAAGCACAAATTGCTGCCATATAATTTTCAATATTATGGCTGCCAGGGATCCGGATATCTTTGGTATCCAGAATGACAGTATCTTTTCCCCCGTCAGAAAAAACAATCTGTCCATTTTTATTGAGCCAGCAGCCGTGTTCTACTTTTTGTTTGCGGCTGAAATACAGCAGCTGACCGCGCACTTCAGGAGCAAAGGAAGCAGAAATTTCATTATCCAAATTTAAAACAGCCCGACCAAACGCATTCTGGTGCAGAATGATGTTCTTCTTGGCGTTGATATATTCATTCATGTCTTTATGCATATCCAAATGATTGGGAGTGATATTTGTTACGATACCGACCATCGGGCTGTGTCTCATACTGATCAGCTGAAAACTCGAAAGCTCTGCAACCACAACGTCGTTCGGTTTGATCGTTTCAACTTTTGGAAGAAGTGGAGTGCCAATATTGCCGCCCACGTGAACTGTTTTGCCGGATTTTTTTAGAATTTCGGCAAGAATGCTAGTAGTTGTCGTCTTTCCATCAGAGCCGGTAATTCCAAAAATCGGACAAGGGCAGACGTCAAAGAAAACTTCCATTTCGCTTGTGACAATTTGGCCGTTTTTGCGTGCCGTTTCCAATTCGGGAAGATGAAATCGAATGCCGGGCGTACGGAAAATAATCTTTTCATGAAGATCATTGAGATAGTCATCCCCTAGAATCAGCCGAACGCCGGTTTTTTCCAGTTCTGTTGCGGTAGCACCTAACTTTTCATAGCTTCGACGGTCACGACCGGTTACAATTGCCCCCTTTTGCGAAAAAGTTTTTGCAAGGGGAACGTTGCTTCCGCCTAAGCCACAGAAAGCAATCGTTTTACCCTTAATGAATTTATAAAATTCCTCCATCGTCATGCTTTAGTTCCTCCACATTTGATTTGGATTTTGTTTAAAAAAAGATAGATAATCAAAAAACAGTATACGCCATTTAAGGGCAATTTGCAATTTATATAATTGTATAATCTAAAAATACGAGGTAAAGACTATAGAAGAAAAGAGGAGGTTGTAGAAAATGACCCGAAAACAAATTATTATGACTACAGTTGCGGTTGCAATTGTTTTGACCGCAGGTGGTTTTGCAGTTAAAAACGGAATGGAGGCAAAAGCAGCACAGCAAAATCTCAATTATAGTTATACAAGAGCAATGGGAGACTTGCGGGACAGCATAAAAAGTGTACAGACTACATTGGCAAAAGGCTCCTATGCCAATACGGCAACACAGCAAACCGGACTTGCAGCCAGGTTGGTGAGACAGACAAGCCTGGCAAAAGGGGCTTTGAGTGCTTTGCCGGTCGATGACGATTCTCTCAATACAGTTTCTAAATTTATCACGCAGGTGGGAGATTTCTCTATGACGCTTTCTGAGGAAGTCAGCGCCGGAAAGCAAATTACAGACGAACAGTATGATACCATGAAACAGCTTTCCAAATATGCCCAGACTTTGAATCAAGATTTAACGGATGTAAAACCAGTCTTTGATGGGCAATTTTCAGATCAGTTAAAAGAGACGGCGGAGGATTTTACGGATTTTCCATCCCTCATTTATGATGGACCGTTTTCTGATGAAGTTATGCAGAAAAAGCCTCAATTTTTGGAAGGAAAAGAAGAGGTTTCTCAGGGGAACGCAGCGCTCAACGCAGAAAAGTTTCTGGGAATAGATGTGAATTCGCTGAATCATACACAGGATACGGAAGGAAATCTTCCCACTTATAATTTTACTTTAGAAAGTGCAACGGTCAGCGTTTCTAAACAGGGGGGAGAGGTAGTCACTTACGAAAATACCCGGGAAATCTCAGAAGAAAACGTCAGCGTAGAAGATGCGAAAACATCAGCGGAAAATTTTCTATCTTCACGGGGACTGTCCAATATGACAGAGCGCTATTATGTGCAGCATGATGGAAGAGTGACTTTTAATTTTGCATTTCAGCAGGGAGATGCCTGTTGTTACCCGGATTTAATTAAGGTATCTGTCGCACTGGATAATGGAGAAATTACAGAATATAATGCTACTGGATATATTATGAACCATAAAGAGAGAGAAATTCCGTCTCCGGAACTTTCTGTAGAACAAGCGCAGGAAAAGGTTAGTCCGCATTTGACGGTGAAATCTCACCGACTTTCTCTGATTCCCACAAAGGGATCTACAGAAACGCTGTGCTGGGAATTCCTATGCGATGGAGATAATGGAGATCAGGTATTGGTTTATATCAATGCCAAAACTGGATTTGAAGAACAAATTTTAATTTTGGAAACCGGAGACCTTGGTACGTTGGTTTTTTAAAAAAGGGTAAAAAAAGCCGGGCGGAATTTTCCGTCCGGCTTTTTTGTGCGGAAAGTGCGTGAGCTTTCCTACACTGATATTAAAGATATTAAAAAATAGGGGGTTACAAATTATAAAAGACCAAAAGCAAAAATCAGAAATCTACTGGTGTTCCATAATAAATGCAGGTAAATAAATGTTCCATTTCTTTTGGAGTGATAGAGCGTGGGTTGGAACCAGTGCAGGCATCACCAATTGCGTCTTCTGAAATTTTGGAAAGCTTCTGCTTGAATTCGTCTTCATCAATTCCGAAACTTTTTAGAGTACGCGGAATTGAAAAGTGGTCGTTATAATTCCAAATACGCTCACAGAGACTGAACATCTGAGACTTTTTATCGCCTTCGATTCCCAGCATATCGGCAATTTCATGGTAACGCTCTAATGCTTCGGGATCCTTTGCATTATATTGAATGACATAAGGCAGATAAATAGCGTTGGCACAGCCGTGTGGAATATGTCCGGTAGAAAATGCTGCGCCGGTTTTGTGTGCCATTGAATGAACGATTCCCAAAAGTGCGTTGGAGAATGCCATTCCTGCAAGACACTGTGCATAGTGCATCTGCTCACGGGCTTCATGATCACCCTTATAAGAATCCGGCAGATATTTAAAAACCATCGAAATCGCTTTAAGTGCTAAAGGATCGGTGAATGGGCTGTGAAGTTTAGAGACGTAAGCCTCTGTTGCATGAGTAAGAGCATCCATGCCGGTATAAGCAGTTAGCTTCTGAGGCATAGTCTCGGCAAGATCGGGATCAACAATTGCGACGTCCGGTGTGATATTAAAATCTGCCAGCGGATATTTAATCCCTTTTTGATAATCAGTAATTACAGAAAAAGAGGTTACTTCGGTCGCAGTGCCGGAGGTAGAAGGAATCGCTAGAAAATGCGCTTTTTTCCGTAAGGTTGGAAAATTAAATGGTGTAATCAGATCTTCAAATTTGGTTTCTGGATACTCATAGAAGACCCACATTGCTTTTGCTGCATCAATTGGAGAACCTCCGCCAATCGAAACAATCCAGTCTGGTTCAAATTCGCGCATTGCCGCAGCGCCTCTCATGACAGTTTCTACCGAAGGATCAGGCTCTACACCTTCGAAGAGACGAGTCTCGATGCCTGCAGCTTTTAAATTTTCGAGGACCTTAGTCAAAAAGCCAAACCGTTTCATTGAGCCGCCGCCCACAACAACCATTGCCTTTTTTCCGGAGAGCTCCTTTAATACATCCAGAGTTCCTCTGCCATAGTAAATATCACGTGGAAGTGTAAAACGTGCCATCTTTTGATTCCCCCTTAAATATTTTCAAACTGAACGTTATTTTTTCCATAAAACTGCATTCTAAGCAGAATTGTAAAATCTTTTCGATCAGTTCATTTATTTCGTTTATATTTTAACAAACGAAGTCGGTTTTGTATATTGGGAAAATCAACAATCTATTAAGCATATTTTTAGAGCTTATTTTAGGAATGCTTGTTTATTTTCCTGACGGATATTTTGAAAGGAGGTTTCATAAGAATGATAAGGCTTATTTTGATCGTTTTGGAGGCGCTGATTTTGTATTTTTTAGAGACGGTTGATGCATTTATCTGGGGGCCGGGACTGTTGACTTTGCTTATGGGAACCGGAGCTTTTTTAACCTTGCGTCTTCACTTTCTGCCGTGGAAAAACCTTTCGAAATCTTTGCACTTTGCGCTTAGCCCAAAAGCACGCAGTACAATAAAAGACGGTGGAATTTCTCCCTTTTCAGCTTTGATGACTGCGCTTGCCTCTACCATAGGCACAGGGAATATTGTTGGAGTTTCTACCGCATTGGTTTTAGGCGGACCGGGAGCGCTGATTTGGATGGAGATTTCCGCATTCTTGGGACTTGCTACAAAATATGCAGAATGTATGTTGGCGGCAAAATACCGCAGAAAAAATAAATTGGGTGAAATAATAGGAGGATCCATGTATCCGCTGCAGGAGCGTTTTCCTTTTCATTTTATAGGAAAAATACTAGCAATTCTCTTTGCAGTTTTTGCAGTGCTTGCATCCTTTGGAATTGGGAATATGACGCAGGCAAATTCTGCATCGGAAGCACTTTATGTTACTTTTGGAGTTTCGCCGACCATCAGTGGAATTGCGCTGATGGTGTTGACTTTTATTATTTTAATTGGAGGGATTCGCAGTATTTCTAAAATTTCCTCCGTTTTGATTCCGGCCATGTCAATCCTTTATTTGATCGGTGGAACAATTGTGATCCTTGGGAATTTTCAAAATCTTCCCAGCGGAATCATTGAAATTTTTCGTTTTGCCTTTTCCCCGAAAGCGGTGGCAGCAGGAGCGGGAGGAACTATTTTAGCTTCTATGCAGAGGGCAGCGGAATGGGGAATTGCCCGCGGCGTTTTTTCCAATGAAGCAGGGATGGGGTCCGCTACATTTACAGCAGCGGCGGCTTCTTCGGAAGATCCTGTAGAAATTGGCTATCTCAGTATGACCGGAGTCTTTTTTGATACCACTGTCATTTGTACGATAACCGGGCTTGCAATTGTCGCTTCCGGCGTACTGGGAATTACCGATTCTAACGGAGTCCCGGTTGAGGGAGCAGCTTTGACCATTGCTGCTTTTGAAACGATCCTAGGACCTTTTGGAGGAAAGCTGATTGCAATTGGAATAACTTTGTTTGCTTTTTCCACCATTATTGGTTGGGCCTATAATGGGGAGAAAGCACTGGAATACTTAATACCGAAACTTTCTTACCGCAAGATTTACCGAATCTTTTATACGCTTGCTGTCCTCGTGGGGGCAACCATACCGTTGGAAGCGGCATGGACTTTTTCCGATATTATGAACGGCTTAATGGCAGGACCAAATTTGCTCTGCCTTTTGGCACTCAATGGAGAGATTGCCCGGGACACCTTTGCAGAGGAAACGAAAGAGCAGAAGAAAAAAATGGTATCGGTCAAACACTCTTCTGTATTTTCTTGAGAAAACAAAGCTTTGCACGATATTTTTGAGTACGCGCGAAATCTTTTTGAGTGGGAGCGGAAATTCTGGAAAGATCAGCGTTATGTTCCAGATCGGCAATCTTTACAATGACTGCATCCTGATTTGTAGAAAGACGCAGAAGATAATCATCATAGGATTCGTCTCCTTTGCGGGAAAGTGCCATTACCGCTAAAATCGTTCGTTCCGAAAAGCCTACGGATTTTAAATCATCTGCGGTGAAAATGGTGTCTTCGATCACGTCATGGAGCAGAGCAATCACTTTTAAAGGAATCTCTTTTACTTTTCCCGAAACTGCAAGCGGGTGCAGAAAATAATCGTTTCCACCTTTGTCTACTTGCCCAAGATGTGCTTTTTGTGCAAAAAAATAAGCTTTTGTCAGTTCATCCAAAATGAGAGCTTCCCTTCGGTTTCAAATAAGGTTATGATAAAAAGCACTTTAAAATTTGTCAAGAGAAATCTCCCCGAATTCCTGGAAAAAGATTGCGCTTTTTGTCAATTTTTATTATAATAAAATTATTGTGATTTTAGAAAAAAGAAGGCGTTATAATGGAAAAAGTCGTTTTGGGAAAAACCGGCATTACGGTGAGCAAAAATGGATTTGGCGCATTGCCGATTCAGAGAATTTCAAAACCGGAGGCAGTTCACCTTTTAAAACGAGCTTATGAGGGTGGAATTACCTTTTTTGATACGGCACGCAGTTATTCTGATAGTGAAGAAAAGCTCGGTGCCGCATTTTCCGATATGCGTGAAAAAGTCTATATTTCCAGCAAAACGCCGTCTTTGACACCAGAGGGGTTTTGGAAAGACCTTGATACTGGCCTTTTAAAGCTTAAAACGGACTATATTGATATTTATCAGTTCCATAATCCCTCTTTTTGCCCCAAACCGGGAGATGGGACAGGTCTCTATGAGGCAATGGAAAAAGCCAAAAAGCAGGGAAAAATCCGCTTTATCGGGATTACCAATCATCGCCTTTCGGTTGCGAAAGAAGCAATTGATTCCGGACTTTATGATACGATTCAGTTTCCGTTTTGTTATCTTGCGACGCAAAAAGATTTGGAGATCGTCAGTGGTGCAAAAGAGAAAAACATGGGATTTTTAGCGATGAAAGCACTTTCTGGCGGATTGATTCATAATGCGGGGGCGGCCTATGCTTATTTAAGCGAGTTTCCGCAGGTGCTTCCACTCTGGGGAATTCAACGCGAATGCGAATTGGATGAGTTTTTATCTTTCCAAGAGAATCCTCCGAAAATGAATTCGGAATATGAAAAAATAATCAATGAAGATCGAAAAACTTTGCAGGGGGATTTCTGCCGCGGCTGTGGTTACTGCATGCCGTGCCCTGCAGGAATCGAGATCAATAACTGCGCCAGAATGTCGCTGCTTTTAAGAAGAGCACCTTCTAAAGCATATTTAACACAGGAATTTCAGCAGAAGATGAAAAAAATAGAAAATTGCCTGCATTGTGGTGCCTGTATGAAAAAATGTCCGTATGGGCTAAATACGCCAAGACTTCTGGAAGAAAATCTAAAAGATTATAAAGAAGTACTTGCAGGAAAGAAAATTTAAAAGGAGGCTTTAAAAAAGTCTCTTTTTTTGAGAGAAATTTTAAAAATAGGGCTGTAAAATGGACCCAGAGAGGAGGAGAATTTGATTTTTTTGTTTTTTGCAGTTATCTGCGGTGCTTTGACGTTGAGCTCAATCATTCGAGAACCGCGTTGGTTTCGCAACAGCATATTTCTTCTGACAACGATTCTTTTTCTCTTTTTGGGGATCATGATGGAAAGCGATCGTGCTCCGTTAATTGCAACTATTTTATCTTTAATTCTTGTAATTGTAATTCCGCTCAGCGTTTTGGCAGTGGCAGTTTTTCTTTTGATCAACGGCATCATTATGGTGAGAAAAGAAGGCAGACGAATTCAGAATTTGCTGTCATTTGGGGCTGGTATGGCAATCTTTTTGGTGGTGGGTTTGATCCTTTATATGGCTTTAGTAGAACAAAACTTGTCAACAAATAAAAAGGCACTGATTGCTTTGATCCTCTTTTTAAGTGCTTATATCGGTTTTACCTTTGTCGCGTTTTTGCTCTATTCTTTTTTATATAGTCAACTACCGAAAGAAGTAAAATGTGACTATGTAATTATTCATGGGGCAGGTCTGCTCCATGGGAACCAGATCTCACCGCTTTTGGCAGGTAGAATTGAAAAGGGGATAGAAGTCTATCGAAAAGGTGGTTGTCGGGCAAAATTTGTGGTTTCCGGCGGAAAAGGGGCAAACGAGACAATCTCAGAAGCAGAGGCGATGCGGGATTATCTGATTAAGAGAGGAATTCCAAGTCCAAAAATTCTTATGGAGAAAGAATCAAAGACAACTTTTGAAAATCTTCAGTTTTGTCGGAAATTGCTTGATCCAATTAGAAGGCCATATCACTGCGTTTTTGTTACCAGTAATTACCATGTGTTTCGGACAAGTCTTTATGCCAGGAAGATTGGAATTGATGCGCAGGGCGTCGGAAGCAAGACAGCTCTTTATTATTGGCCCAGCGCAGTGATTCGAGAGTATGTTGCGGTGATGAGGCAATTTAAATGGGGCTTTCTGGTTCCAATAATTCCGTGGCTGCTTTTCTATTTAGTTAGCTGCAGTAACTGAGAAGGAGTTATTTTATGATCAAAGCGGTTGCGTTCGATATGGATGGCGTTTTATTCGATACAGAACGAATTAGTAAAAGTACATGGACTCAGGTTGGAAAGGAATGGAATCTTCCGGGAGTCGAGAGCCTTTTAAACCGTGCAATGGGACTTAATTATGAGGATACCAGAACCTTGTTTTTTAAAAAATATGGAAAGAATTTTCTTTATGATGATTTTCGTACCCGCTGCTCGGAAATTTTTGATGGAGAACTTTTAAAAGAAGGACTTCCAATGAAGCCTGGTGTTTTAGAAATTTTATCTTACTTAAAAGAAGCAAAAATTCCGGTGGCTCTTTCTACTTCCACTAGGAGAGTAAAAACGATTGCACATTTAAAACAAGCGGGGATCGAAGATTATTTTGAAGTGGTCGTAACGGGAGATACGGTTAAGCATAGTAAACCGAATCCTGAAATTTACTGCAATACCTGTAGGGCTCTCGGGACTGCTCCTCAAGAAACAATTGCAATAGAAGATTCCCCCAATGGACTTCAATCTGCCCGCCGTGCCGGGATGTTTGTTGTGATGATACCTGATCAGGTGGCGCCTAATAAGGAATTGGAGCCTTTTTATGATCGAGTTTTTAAATCCTTAATTGACCTGAAAGAGTGGCTTTGTACAGATGCTTTTGAGTGAAGCAAGAATCAAATTGGTGGCTTTTTGGTACTGCAGGAATTTTTAAAAAATAAAAATTAGAGGGAGATATTAGGGAAAAAACGACAAACACAAAATTATCAGTAGATTTAGTTCACTTTACAAAGAAATTTAAAAGATCTATTCTGTTTTGCTTTTGGATATGTTATAATTTATTTAATATTTCAGCTGTGACTCCCTACTTTATTTTCGAAACATGAGGGATCTTGGAAATCTTCATGATGTAGAATTTGTATGATTGGATTTTGCTGAAATTTCAGAAAGGATTCGGGTTACTCATGAATCGCAGAAGACAATGGAAAATGAATCTTCTGACAGGGGCTGTCACTGCAGTAATCTCTCAAATTTACTGGAATATTTTTCTTGATGATTTCCGTGTTTCTTTGGCCGTTGCTATTCTGCCGATTCTTTTGACAACGATTAATAAGGAAGAAAGTTCACTTGCAACCTGCGGGTGTGTTTCCTGTATGGTCTTCCTTTTTCGCTGGGCATTGGCCATTATAAAAGGGCAAGGCGCCATTGGTAGTATACAGACTATTCTTCCAGGAGCACTGTTCTTTCTGTGCTATGGACTCCTTTTTGAAATGATGGTCGAAAATAAGTATACGGCTTCTGTTACCCGCTTGACTTTGGCAGCTTTCGGCTGTGACTTTATTTCCAATCTTTTTGAAACACTGGTTCGCAGTAAGCTGTTTTTTACATTGGTACAGGCAGAGAGAATTCTCTATCTGTTTGAAGTTGCTGCAATTCGAACCATCATTGTAGTGGTTTTACTGATCCTCTTAAAAAGTTATCGGACATTACTCACGAAAGAAGAACATGAAAAACGATATCAGCGTTTGTTTTTGATGACAACTAGTCTCAAAACTGAGCTTTATTTTATGCGCAAGAACACTGAAAATGTAGAGGCAATCATGGGAAATGCCTATCATTTATATGAGATGCTTTCTGATTTGGATGTTCCGCAGGAAACGCAAAAGCTGTCTTTAGCGATCGCACGGGATGTGCATGAGATCAAAAAAGATTATCTTAGAATTATTCAAGGAATTGAAAAAGAGGTTGATGAACAGTATCCTGAAAAGAAGATGCACCTTAAAGATATCCTGAATATTTTGCAGGAATCTACTTATCGAATGATGGAATCCAAAAATTTGGATATTAAACTGGATTTTCGTTATCAAAAGGATTTTCTTACAGATAAACATTATTCTCTCATGGCGATTCTTAAAAATCTCGAAAACAATGCAATTGAAGCAATCGCTTCGGTGCGTTCTTCGGGGCTGATTGAAATTTTCGAACAGCAGGAAGGTGATTCTTATGTGTTTTCAGTGCGGGATGATGGTCCGGGAATTGCAGAGAAGAATCTGACCAAAATTTTTCAAATGGGATTTTCCACGAAGTTCGATAAGCAAACCGGAAATATATACCGTGGCGTCGGGTTGGCAGGCGTTAAGGCAGCCGTGGAAGAAGAATTTCACGGAAAATTAGAGGTCCGTTCGGCTTTGGAAGCGGGAACGGAATTTCGGATTACGATTCCGATTGCGTCATTGGAGGGATAGCTTTTGAATATTTATATAGTGGAAGATGACCAGACGGTGATCGATATTCTTGAAGATATTATTGAAGAATATCATTTGGGGCAAATCTGCGGAGATTCCGGAGGAAAAGTCCCTGATGAGCAGGAAATCCTATCCCACAATCCAGATCTGATTCTTGTCGATTTTCTGATGCCCGAAAAAGATGGAATTGAAATTGTTCAAAACCTAAGAGAAATGAATTGTCATGCCAAATGTATTATGATTTCACAGGTATCTGATAAAAAACTGATTGGAAAAGCCTATCATGCGGGAATCGATTTCTTTATTAGCAAACCGATTAATGTGATTGAAGTAAAAACGGTGATTAGCAATACTATTAATCAGATTGAAAATGAAAATACGCTTTCCAATATCCGTAATATTTTTCAGAAAGATACAGCTCTTTCGCCTATGAGAAAAGAGGAAGAGGACAACTTTTCCATGCGCCGCTATCAATATATATTGAATCAGTTGGGAATGTCTGGAGAGCGGGGCAGCGAGGATATTTTAAAAATGTGCCAATATCTAAGGGAAAATCATGTTTCTTTATCACAGATTAGTCTTGGAAAGCTTTTTAAAATGCTTACCCATACCCCCCAGAATATGGAACAGCGGGTGCGGCGGGCGATTGCTGCGGGAATGTGTAATCTCGCACATCTTGGAATAGAAGATTTCATGAACGAAACATTTGAGCGTTACTCCGGGAGCCTGTTTCCGTTTGAAGAAATCCGAGCAGAGATGGATTTTATTCGAGGGAAACGAGCGCGTGGAGGAAAAATCAATATTAAGAAGTTCATAGACGGCTTGATGATCCTGACGGAACAAGGGTAAAGAGGGATCAGGAGAGACGAAAACATAAGGAAAGGGGGTGAGGCAAGAAAAGGAAGTCAATCCGATGGCTTAAGTTGAGAAGTTTTCAGAAGATTCAAAAAGGAAGAGAGAAATGTTTTTGTGATAGTGATGAATAGTAGAGAAAGAAACTGTTGATTACGTCAAAAGTGCAAAAATATTTTTGAGTATCTGTATTTTTTTGTAGAATTCTGAAAGTCATCTGAACAATATAGATGAAAACAAGTGGTAGGGTATTGAAATATTAAGATAGATTAATGCCTAAGAGTTGTTTTCGGGGCCATGTGGCGTTGTACCGTATGATTGTATTTTACAGTTTTGCAGTAACGGTAAAAGAGAAGATGCAGTACAAAAATTTTTGCTTTGCTGTGCAAAAGTTTGCTTTGGATTGACTTCAAGACAGCAAAACGAGCTTTTTTTCAATAACTTAAAAGAGTTTATGAAAAGAAGAAGGCTTTTTTTGTAGGAAAAGGAACAAAAGTATTAACAAACGGAGGTAAATCAAAACTATGAGCAAGTATGTTGACAGAGTGATTGCTGACCTGAAAAAGAAAAATGCGAATGAGCCTGAATTCCTGCAGACGGTGGAAGAAGTATATTCTTCATTAGCACCGGTTGTGGATGCTCATCCGGAATATGAAAAAGCAGCACTGCTCGAGCGTATGGCTGAGCCTGAGCGTGTAATTCAGTTTCGTGTAACATGGGTAGATGATGCAGGTAAGGTACAGGTAAACCGTGGATTCCGTGTACAGTACAACAGTGCCATCGGACCTTATAAGGGCGGACTCCGGTTTGCTCCTTCCGTAAACCTTTCGATCGTGAAGTTCCTGGGCTTTGAGCAGACATTCAAGGACAGCTTGACAACACTGCCGATGGGCGGTGCAAAAGGCGGTTCCGACTTTGATCCTCGGGGAAAGAGCGATGGAGAAGTGATGCGTTTCTGTCAGTCCTTCATGACCGAACTGTATCGCCATATCGGACCAGATGTTGATGTTCCGGCAGGCGACCTTGGAGTTGGCGGACGTGAAATTGGTTACCTGTATGGTCAGTATCGCCGCATCCGCGGAGCTTTTGAAAACGGAACCATTACCGGCAAGGGCTTGTCCTATGGCGGCAGCTTGGTCCGTCCGGAAGCAACCGGATTTGGTGCTGTCTACTATCTGCAAGAAGTTCTCCGTCACGAAGGCGAAGAAGTAAAAGGAAAGAACATTGCACTGGCAGGCTTCGGCAACGTAGCATGGGGCGCAGCAACAAAGATTGCACAGCTCGGCGGCAAGGCAGTTACCCTGTCCGGCCCAGACGGCTACATCTATGATCCCGATGGTGTAACAACCAAAGAGAAATTGGACTTCATGCTGGAGATGCGTGCAAGCGGCCACGACAAGGTTCAGGATTATGCAGACAAGTTCCATTGCGAGTTTGTTCCCGGCAAGAAGCCTTGGGAACGCAAAGTTGACATCGTAATGCCGTGTGCAACGCAGAACGATGTAAACCTTGAAGAAGCAAAGAAGATTGTGAATAATCATATTAAATACTACATCGAAGTTGCAAATATGCCGACAACCAACGAAGCACTGGTATATTTGATGGGCCAGAAGAATATGATCGTAGCACCGTCCAAGGCAGTAAATGCAGGCGGCGTTGCAGTATCCGGACTGGAAATGAGCCAGAACGCAGGACATATCTGCTGGACAGCAGAAGAAGTTGGCGAGCGTCTGCACAACATCATGAAGAACATCTATGATTCTTCCGTTGCAGCAGCAGAAGAGTATGGCCTAGGCTACAACCTTGTTGCTGGTGCAAACATTGCAGGCTTCAAGAAAGTTGCTGACGCAATGCTGGCACAGGGCATTTGCTACTAATTTGAAGTACATCCTTCTTTATTAAACAACTCAAGTGGTTGATTATGAAACCGGGACCTTTTTGGTTCCGGTTTCATAATCATAAAGCGAAACTTTGAGTAGACTGCTGGATAGCAGAAACTTGTTTGAGGGACCGAGAAGAATCTATGATTCTAGGAGACCTCTTCATTCAACCTGATTTTTACCGCACCGGCACTATTGGCCGATCGCTCCCTAATAACAGACAGAGTTCCCAACAAGCTCTGTCTGTTTTCTTATGGAAAAAGGCACCCGAAAAAATCGGGTGCCTTTTTCTGTGAATGAGATGAAGAAATTTGTTTGGTATACTGAAAAAAGGAAAAGATTTACAAAACAAAAACAAATTTAAAATATTAATTTTGATTGTATTGAAATAGCTAACTTTGAAGAGCGTTTTAATAATAAAAAAATTTTGTTTACTAGTATTGGTCTATTTAAAAATTTTTAATGCTTCAAATTTAAACCGCTTAAAAATTTATGAATGAAATAAATTGATTTCATTGTAGGATTTATAAACTTTTTTGGTTAAAAAGGACGCCTAAATTTATAAGAAAAAGGAATTAAATAGCAAGATTTAAATAAAAAATTAAAAAGAAATATGAGGTGAAAGATATGACAAAATATTCTGCTGGAAAATTTTAAACAGTCAATGAAATTGTGTAAGACTGAATTGGTTTTGAATTACTTCTCTCTAAAAAATGGATATAATGCCCTAGATTGTTTAACGATTTTTTATTGGTAAGAATAAGTCAAAAATAAAAAATCCCTTATAAGGCTTATTTTACAGTTTTTTAACAAATTATTGTATGATAAATAAAATAATGCGACCATATGGGCTATATTATAGAAAAAGTCTCTAAAGTTATTGATTTTTTAATTTAGATTAGTTATAATAAGATAAAGTTTAATCCAAAGCGATCTTTTGTAAAAATGAAAATGGAAGGCTTTTCGTGTCGAAATCGAGTAATACAAAAAGATGTTTTTTCTTTTGTGATCGATAATTTCATACGAAAAGTTTTCAAAAATGTTTTCATATACATGCAGGCAGATAGTCAACGGGGCAAGCTTAAAAAAACCTGTTTTGTTTATGAAGCAATTCGATTTTACGAAAGAGAAGTGAGAAGTGTGCAAGAAGAAAATCCAATCGGAGTCATTGACTCTGGGGTGGGTGGATTAACGGTAGTAAAGGAACTGCAACATTTACTGCCGGGGGAAAATCTTGTGTACTACGGAGATAGTGCGAACTGTCCATATGGAAACCGTTCTCAAGATGAGATAGTTTCACTTACATGTCGGATGCTTAAATTTCTGCAAAAAGAAAATGTTAAATTAGTAGCTGTAGCTTGTAATACAATTTCGACCATTATTGATCAGTTTCAAGCTGATTTTCCTTTCCCAATTATTGGGATTGTGCAACCTGCATCTCAAAAGATAGCAAAAGAAAATCTGGATGTAGTAGGAATTATCGCTACTGCATTCACGATTAAAACTGGGGTTTATCAAAATTTAATTCATCAATATAATCCTTCTATGAAGGTTTATGGAGAAGAAAGCCCTAAATTAGCTGCTTTGATTGATCAGGGAAAATATGAGGGGAAGGAAATCACAGACGAAGTTTCATTACATGTGAAAAAGTTACTTCAACAGGACCGGAATATTAAACATATTATTTTGGGCTGTACGCATTACCCAATTGTTACAAATACATTTCAAGAAGTATCTCCCAGCGGGATGACCTTTATTAATCCAGCTGTTGAGCAGGCACGAGCAGTGCATGATTACTTAAAATCAAAAGATTTATTGAATGTTTCTGGCAAAGGATCGTTAAGGATTTTTACGAGTGGTGTAGCCTCTCCTTATGATGCTTTGGTAAAAAAATTGGGGGTTAAAACTGCGTATCCAATTACAGCCCAAGAAAATTCAAACTAAAATAATTTTTAAGATCCTGAATGAAATCAAATGCGTGTTGTAACTTTTTAGGTGATAAAAAGGAAATGATCTGCTGTTGATCATTTTTTAGGAGAAAGAAAGCAAGCGTAGATTGATTGTGTTGTTTCTTATTAGATGAAATTTATTGGGAGGAAAGTTAGATATGACACCTTTTGAAATAAAGCTTAACGCTTATCAGACGTTAGGTTTATGTGTTTTTGTTTTGCTATGTGGACGTTTTATAGTTAACAAAGTTGGCTTTTTAAAGAAATTTTGTATTCCTGCTCCAGTCGTTGGCGGCTTGATTTTTGCTATTGTAAACTTGATTGGTTATGAAGCCGGAGCCTTCATGTTTACCCTGGGAATGGATTTTAAAGATCTTTTTATGATTTTGTTCTTCACGACGATCGGATTCAGTGCAAGTGTTGAGGTCCTGAAAAAAGGAGGAATTGGAGTCGTTATTTTCTTAATTATTTCTACAATTCTTTGTATTATTCAGGATGCTGTCGGCGCTGGAATTGCGAGTGCAATGGGACAGAATCCATTGTTAGGTTTGTGCGCAGGTTCCGTTTCTATGACTGGTGGTCATGCTACATCTGCTGCATACGGACCTGTAATGGAGCAAGCAGGGCTGCAAGGAGCGACTACGATTGCAGTTGCTGCTGCAACATTTGGATTAATTTCAGGCAGTTTGATTGGCGGACCTACTGCAGCGGGATTGATTAGTAAATATGATCTTCATCCTAAAGCAGAGAGCAATGCAGAGTCAGCAGGAGATCTTGAAGCACTTACCGGAAAAGTAGAACCGATTAGCAGTCGTAATTTCTGTGATGCCTTTTTCCAGATTGCAATTGCAATTGGTATTGGCAACGTTGTATCGCTGCTGATTAATAAGACTGGGTTTACAGTCCCTGCTTACATTGGTTCTATGTTAATTGCTGTTTTGATGCGTAATATTTTCAAATCAGATTCCGGAAAAGCTTTTGCAACTCGTCCGCAAGAGATCGCCGTTTTAGGCGATATTGGTTTACAAATCTTTTTGGCAGAAGCTCTTTGTGATTTGAAGTTGTGGCAGTTGGCTGCAATGGCTTTGCCGCTGTTGGTAATCTTGCTTACACAGTGCGCGCTGATGTTTGTGTATGCTCGCTTTGTAACATTCAAAATTATGGGCAAAGATTACGAAGCTGCTGTTTTGGCCGCCGGCCATTGTGGATTTGGCATGGGCGCCACTCCAAACGGCATGGCCAATATGGATGCTGTAACTTCCAAATATGGTCCTGCACCTCGTGCATACTTCATTCTCCCCATTGTTGGTGGTATGTTTATTGACTTCTTCAATGCAATTATTATTACAGCCTTTATAAACTTTGTAGCTTAAGTTTATATTTTTGTTTGCAAAAAGGAAAACATTTTCGGATGTTTTCCTTTTTTGCTATGAACGAAACGTTTGAGCGGTATTCCGGGAGCCTGTTTCCGTTTGAAGAAATCCGAGCAGAGATGGATTTTATTCGAGGGAAACGAGCGCGTGGAGGAAAAATCAATATTAAGAAGTTCATAGACGGCTTGATGATCCTGACGGAACAAGGGTAAAGAGGGATCAGGAGAGACGAAAACATAAGGAAAGGGGGTGAGGCAAGAAAAGGAAGTCAATCCGATGGCTTAAGTTGAGAAGTTTTCAGAAGATTCAAAAAGGAAGAGAGAAATGTTTTTGTGATAGTGATGAATAGTAGAGAAAGAAACTGTTGATTACGTCAAAAGTGCAAAAATATTTTTGAGTATCTGTATTTTTTTGTAGAATTCTGAAAGTCATCTGAACAATATAGATGAAAACAAGTGGTAGGGTATTGAAATATTAAGATAGATTAATGCCTAAGAGTTGTTTTCGGGGCCATGTGGCGTTGTACCGTATGATTGTATTTTACAGTTTTGCAGTAACGGTAAAAGAGAAGATGCAGTACAAAAATTTTTGCTTTGCTGTGCAAAAGTTTGCTTTGGATTGACTTCAAGACAGCAAAACGAGCTTTTTTTCAATAACTTAAAAGAGTTTATGAAAAGAAGAAGGCTTTTTTTGTAGGAAAAGGAACAAAAGTATTAACAAACGGAGGTAAATCAAAACTATGAGCAAGTATGTTGACAGAGTGATTGCTGACCTGAAAAAGAAAAATGCGAATGAGCCTGAATTCCTGCAGACGGTGGAAGAAGTATATTCTTCATTAGCACCGGTTGTGGATGCTCATCCGGAATATGAAAAAGCAGCACTGCTCGAGCGTATGGCTGAGCCTGAGCGTGTAATTCAGTTTCGTGTAACATGGGTAGATGATGCAGGTAAGGTACAGGTAAACCGTGGATTCCGTGTACAGTACAACAGTGCCATCGGACCTTATAAGGGCGGACTCCGGTTTGCTCCTTCCGTAAACCTTTCGATCGTGAAGTTCCTGGGCTTTGAGCAGACATTCAAGGACAGCTTGACAACACTGCCGATGGGCGGTGCAAAAGGCGGTTCCGACTTTGATCCTCGGGGAAAGAGCGATGGAGAAGTGATGCGTTTCTGTCAGTCCTTCATGACCGAACTGTATCGCCATATCGGACCAGATGTTGATGTTCCGGCAGGCGACCTTGGAGTTGGCGGACGTGAAATTGGTTACCTGTATGGTCAGTATCGCCGCATCCGCGGAGCTTTTGAAAACGGAACCATTACCGGCAAGGGCTTGTCCTATGGCGGCAGCTTGGTCCGTCCGGAAGCAACCGGATTTGGTGCTGTCTACTATCTGCAAGAAGTTCTCCGTCACGAAGGCGAAGAAGTAAAAGGAAAGAACATTGCACTGGCAGGCTTCGGCAACGTAGCATGGGGCGCAGCAACAAAGATTGCACAGCTCGGCGGCAAGGCAGTTACCCTGTCCGGCCCAGACGGCTACATCTATGATCCCGATGGTGTAACAACCAAAGAGAAATTGGACTTCATGCTGGAGATGCGTGCAAGCGGCCACGACAAGGTTCAGGATTATGCAGACAAGTTCCATTGCGAGTTTGTTCCCGGCAAGAAGCCTTGGGAACGCAAAGTTGACATCGTAATGCCGTGTGCAACGCAGAACGATGTAAACCTTGAAGAAGCAAAGAAGATTGTGAATAATCATATTAAATACTACATCGAAGTTGCAAATATGCCGACAACCAACGAAGCACTGGTATATTTGATGGGCCAGAAGAATATGATCGTAGCACCGTCCAAGGCAGTAAATGCAGGCGGCGTTGCAGTATCCGGACTGGAAATGAGCCAGAACGCAGGACATATCTGCTGGACAGCAGAAGAAGTTGGCGAGCGTCTGCACAACATCATGAAGAACATCTATGATTCTTCCGTTGCAGCAGCAGAAGAGTATGGCCTAGGCTACAACCTTGTTGCTGGTGCAAACATTGCAGGCTTCAAGAAAGTTGCTGACGCAATGCTGGCACAGGGCATTTGCTACTAATTTGAAGTACATCCTTCTTTATTAAACAACTCAAGTGGTTGATTATGAAACCGGGACCTTTTTGGTTCCGGTTTCATAATCATAAAGCGAAACTTTGAGTAGACTGCTGGATAGCAGAAACTTGTTTGAGGGACCGAGAAGAATCTATGATTCTAGGAGACCTCTTCATTCAACCTGATTTTTACCGCACCGGCACTATTGGCCGATCGCTCCCTAATAACAGACAGAGTTCCCAACAAGCTCTGTCTGTTTTCTTATGGAAAAAGGCACCCGAAAAAATCGGGTGCCTTTTTCTGTGAATGAGATGAAAAAATTTATAGAGACTGATCTATCCTTTTAAGACTGAAATAATCCGATTGCAAAAATTTTCAATGCGATCGTCAATTCCAGGTAATTTTAAAGCGGTGCCGGCATTATTTGCGGTTTCAAGCATAGCAAAATTGCCCGGCAAATAAAAACTTTTATTCATATTGAGTGCGGCAATTAGTTGTCTAGCGATTAGATCGCTCCCGGAATATCCGGAGACGATAATTGCAAAGACTGCTTTGTCATAAAAACGAGTTTGACGAAATAACGCTGTTAGGCGATTTACTAAGGCAGTTAAGTTGGCAGAGATGGCGTCATTATAATTTGGACATAGCATGACAAGTGCATCTGCTTTTTTGATTGCGGGGAAGACTTGTTCTACCATTACACCACCATAAAAGCAGCGACCTTCTTCACCAAAATGAAGACAAGTTGTGTAAGGGCATCCTGCACAATCTGAAACAGCACCGTTTCGGACATTGATTTCTGTTAGATCACAGGAATTTTCAATTTTTGTTTTTACCTGTTGCCAGAGAGCCAAAGTATTGGAAGTTTGACGGATTGAGGCATGAAGAGCCAGTATGTTTGGTCTTTGATGGATGGGAAATAAATTTTCTAAAAGGCGTTTTACTAAGATGCGCGCACTTTCCTCATAAGCACCAAAAGAATCGGTTCCCATGTTTTGTGATAAAATTGTAAAGTTATCCAGCGTGCGGGTACCTTCTACCAAAGGGCGGCCAACAAAAGCACATCCTGCAAGGTTCGCAGAAAAGACTAACTCACTTGCGACGGATTTTGTATAGAGTTCACTTTCCCCATCAACTAAAATTCCGGCAGTGCAGCCACAAAGGTCATTGGAATGCGTCCGCAGCCATTTTAAAAAATGATAGTATTCAAAGTTAATCCCAGAGTTTCCAAGATCAATTGCAAATAAAATTTTTCCGTCATTTAAAGGAGAAAGTTGATCAGCAAATTCTATCGTATCATAAGAGATTCCATCAAGGGCATAATCCAACACTTGCTGTAGACGGTTCGTTTTCACATCTTCGGAAGCTTTTGGACGAAAGAGCAATAATGAAGATCCCAAATCGATTGCCTCCTTTAGATCAGTGAACGCAGATTTTTAGATGCGTTTTCAATGCGGTCAAACAGTAGATCCGGCATTTTTGAAAGAACTTCTGTTTCTACTCCAGTAGATGTGTAACGGTTTTTGACGCCCATAAAAGCACCGCCAAGATAAACGGAACCGCAGTGCCATTTCCCTTCCAGGGTGAGGAGCAGCGAAAGGGCGCCGGACGAAATTGCAGGGGCTACATAAGGCTTGTAGCCGATTTCACGCATTTTTAGATTGGCGGTGACCGTTAGCTGTGTCAATTCTTTAGAAAGAGTATCGTCATAATGCGAAATGGAATTTGCAATGACTAAATCGCTTCCGTGAGGGCCGAAAGAGCGACCTTCTGATAAGAAATCCGTAAAGCGCGGGTCCCTCTTTGCATAGTACGCTGCACGTGCGTTCATAACACCAAGCCCATACCCTTGAATTTGCTGTGGAAATAGTCCGAGCCCATCGAATTCACCATGCTCATTTTGATTGCTTGCAAAAAAAGCAGTTTTGGCGAGAGGGTCCACCGGATCGCTCACCGCTGCCCAAAGTCCCTGATAGTGCTTTTTTCGGGCAAGCTTTGCATAATAAGAAACAATCGCCGAGTTAGCTTCAAATTGTGCCATGCGCACGTCCTTTACACCGGAACCTACCGGGGGAATCCCTTTAGAAGCAATAAAAGCGAAAAGATCACAATCGAAGAGTTGATCTGGAGAGATCACTTCTACGGGAGGAAAAGCATCATAATTCCATGGCAGAGAAATCTGATTCATTTCCATGGCCCATCGTGCGGTTACTTTTTCTGAAATATCGCAAATGCCAATAGAAGAAATCTGGTCTCTTCCAAGCAGACATAAACCGATCAAAAGGGTACTGCCGACATCTCCGATTGCTAGTAAATTGATTCGCTTCTTTCCAGAACTTTCACGGGTATTCAGCAATTCCGGCCAACGGGGATGGCGAAAATTGACAGCTCGCAAATGCCCTTTTGAAATTTGCTCTGAAAGGAATGGGTCAACTGCTCCTTGGGGCATGCGGGAAGCATCCAAAAAACGGATATCTTCTTCCTTTGCCAAAATTTGTCCCGGATGGTTTACAGAGAACGCTGCACGGCAATTTTGAGGATCCCGCTCAAAAAGAAAAATAGTAGGGGCATCTCCAGATTTGGGGCGCTTGGATTTTACAAGCGGCAGATTCGGATTAAGACTGCAAAGCTGTAGACCATCTTTTTCGTAATAGTAAAACATATCAATGACACCTCTCTTAGAACGTCCGATTAAATCATCAAATTTTGCATGCGCATCAGCATTTCAAGATCATTTTGAAGATAACTTGTGACCGGGAGATTTGGGTCATAAGAAATTCTGCTGCCTTTATCCGGACACAGCGGCAGAATGATTGCTTCCGTAAGACGGTTAAGCGTGAGATTGCGAGAAAACTTTTCTCGATACTGAGATTCCAAAACTCGAAATACGGCGATGGCATTTTCGATACAGCAGCGGGAAAGAGAAAAGATTGCCTGTTTGGAATATTCTCCGGAGTCTTCTGGAATTGCATAGGGCAAGAAACGGTTAATAGAGGGCTGCAATCCGGGCACGGGGTTACTGCTGCGGTGAACAGTATCGCCGCCGATAAAGGGATAAAGTGTGGACTCCACAAACCATTGCCGCAGATTCGGAATGTAGTAAACACTGTCTACTGGGTGTCCCTGCAGCTTCATCAGATCGCGGCCGCGAGCAGAAAGAATGCCGACCAAAACTTCTTGGATCGGAATTTGTTGACGGCGAAAAATTGGATCCAATGCACGGATACGATCTCCTTCGTGGATCAAATCATCTACGAGAATGACAGGGCGGTCAAAGGATTTGATGCACCGCACTTGACTTTCAATGGGGGTGTAGTGTGGAAATGCTTCAATTCGGCTCGAAGTGCTATCCGGTGAAAAAACTTTATCTGTATGCAGTGTCTTTGTAACAGTGTTGGGAATTACTTTTCCACGTAGAATTTTGCCGAATGGAACACACATGGATTTTCCCAGTGTCCGTGGGACGGTTACCGTGTTTGGGACATTGTTTGCGGCGGTGATCTTTTCGACTAGGCGATGATAAATGATCTCTGCAGAAAAAGGAAGTACCAAATTTCCGGGATAGAGTTCCGTAAGAGTCAAGAGTAGACGATTATGAGCTTCTCCAATTGTTTTGAGAAGCTCGGGACTGGAACTAAGCGGTTCTTTAATTGTAGTTTCGAGATTTTGAATCAAAACAATTGGAGCGTGCATATCAACAGCCATGCACGGTACGCCGAGACGGCTCGATCCGGCTTCTGAAAATCCAAGTCGGCGGAGCGTAGAAATCAGATCAGGGGAATAATCGGAATAACGAGGCAAAAACAGTGCAAACCCACAATGCTGACGCAATGCAGAAGAAAGTGCTTCCGATAATAGCAACTGGTCAATATTTTGTGTTTTCCATGATGCAAGCGTATGAACTCCGGTAATCAAAAGAATTTTACCACTTGTTCTGCGGCGAATCTGGTCTGACAGTGAAAGATCGTGCAGAACATCGAACAGATCACTGGGAGAAATAATGGACATCGTAAGATCTCCGAGCAGCTGCTCTTTTTCTTCAGAGTTTAAGAGCAAAATACTTTTTTCTGGGGGGCCAACAAAATTCTGATTATCGGAGGAAATTTCCTGAAAATGAAGCCCTTCTGCAGATTCGAGAGGTTTATAAGGCGGCTCACGAAGGTAGAGATTGTTTTCATAAATAAAATCTTTTACGATGGGGTCAATCAGATTGGAAATATCCCGATTTAAGTCGATATTGTCACGAATTTTGGTAGAACTGATGTCTTCCAGATGATCTGGAAGATGAAGGTGAATCATTTCTCCGGTGATTTTGGCCTGTGCTTTTTGATCTTCAGAAGCGGTCGCTTTTCCGCTTTCCAGACGACTGAAAATAATGTGATTCATGCTATGAATGGAATTTTCTGAAGGTGGTGTGTGATAGGAGGAAGCATTACGTACAACATCGCTTCCAACAACCATATAAAGGTTTTTATCGAAAAAAATATCTTTTAAATGCTTCAAATCATTTGGATTCGCAATATTTACCGGAATTTCATCTGGAAAAAGATAGACATTGAATTCATCTGCAATAGACATTTTAGCGATTTCACGGCGAATCAGATGCGGCTGTGTCTTTTTTGACCATG
Organism: Ruminococcaceae bacterium BL-4; assembly: GCA_902809935.1. NCBI lineage: Bacteria > Bacillati > Bacillota > Clostridia > Eubacteriales > Oscillospiraceae > Ruminococcaceae bacterium BL-4. The sequence goes on from LR778134.1 coordinate 1,370,113, forward strand.
AAAATTCATCGATCGCAAGAAAGACTTCAAATCCAAGATTCCGAATCTTTCGAACGATCTCTTTATGAGAAAGAGTAAAAGGATCGAAAGTGCCGGGGAAGAAGGCAATCTTTTTCTGCTTTGGATAAACAGGAAATTTATGATCCAGCCGATAAAACGAAAGGAAGCGATAAATATGCGAAAATGCGGCGGCCCGATAAAGAAATGAAAGTTCATTTTCAGGGCTTTCGTCGAGAAGGAATAGAATCTTTTTTGCGCTGAGAGAAAACAAATCCGCTTTGGATTTATTGGAAAGTTCCGAAGAAGCAAAAATCGTTTTTCCAATAATCAGCAGAGATTCCTGTTGTACCGATTGCTGAAAATGTGCAAGACCGGAAAGTAATAATCCCATGAGACGCTTTTTATAGTCATCGAACATCTCTTTTGATTGGGGAAATCGAGTTTGATAAGAGGGAAAAGAAGCAAGCATCGCGCCGACGACGCCCAATGCTCCCGAAACTGTGTGAAGATTAGAACTGCTCGAAAGACGCTGAAGGCGACGGATTAATCCTTCCAAAGATTCCGGATCAAGATAGAGCGCAAGTCTGCCGAGATAAGCAGGAATTTCTTTTGAAAATTCGTATTCGCTGCCTTCCAAACTGCGGGTAAGTTCCAAAACAATTTCTGTGCGTTGATCCGGTTCCAACATTGGGATCAGGTCGACCAATGCGGACCCCGCTTCATCTCGGACAACGGCCCATTCGCTGATTCGAATCAAATTAGCAAGATGTGCTGCGATGTGAGTTGGATTTTCCAGATGCCGCTCTTTCACTTGATCCATTAAAAGTTCGATATTGACGATTTTAATCGACCAATGAACAGAAGGCTTTAAATTTTCCCGAAAAATTTCGTTCACAATATTTTCTTTATAAAGTTTATGCTCTTGACGGCTTGCATCTATTCCAGCATTCTGCAAAATATGGCACTGCAAAAAAGTCAGGGAAAAACTATCTTCATAGGGGACTGAAAGTGCAATGCTTCCCGCGTGGTGGCGGCAATGACTGTCAGTGGGCAGTGCATCGGTCATGTGCATTAAAAACTGCAGAGCAGAAACCTGTAAGTGAAGTTGGTTTCCATTTAGACAGAAATATCCAGCAAATTGCGTTAAAAGATCAAGCACAGATTCAGAACAAAGGGAAAAAGCAGAATCGGGAAGAAGATTGAGCAGGACAAAAGCGATGTCTGTGGGGACTTTTTGGGGAGCAATATAATAGCGCATAATGGCATCCATAAAATAGGGAGTATCCTGTTTTTGACAATTCTCCAGAAGAGAAGCAATTACGTGTTTTGCAGAATATCCGATTCGGTCACGTTGTTGGATAGTTATTTTATGGTCCGGATAAATAAGCATGTCTAAAAATTGTGTCCAAAGAGTAAAGAGGGTCTGCTCTTTTGGATCGGAGGGAACATCTGCCGGCAGTTCTTTTCGATAGCCGAGTCTGAATTTTGCCAAAAGCATACCCATCAGCTCTGCGGCCTGCAGACGAATGGCACCTTCTTTGTGCATTAACAGTTCATAGCAGAAACTGAGCATTTGAACCTTTTGGTGTTGACTGAGATAAATAGAATATTCTTCGAGAATGTTTAGGTAGGCCCGCAATTTCTTCCAGTCTTTTTCACTGTGGGCAGCTTCCAAAATATTCCCAAAATGTCGTCCGCTGTTCATGCGATGCATCAGGCGCAGATTATGATCAATGCAGCGCATTGTAATTTCTTCGGTGATTTTTGTTTCATCAAGAAGTGCTGCATTGATTTTTGGCTTGGGGGTAATGATTTCTCCCGTAAAATCTACATCAATACCCAAGTGGCGCATGTAATCTTCAAAGTCATGCAGCTTTCCATATACGAATTCATAGCGACGCTTTTTAGCGGCGTCTACGTTGTCAAGCTTATTGAGAATAACATCAAAAGATTCTTGAAGAGAAAATATTTTTGAGTGTTCAAGGCCTTTTTCATCTCGAACCTGTTTGACTCGAAAATCGGCGTAGATCAAGCATAAAGATTCTGCTGTTAGATTCTCCAGTTCCAGATCCCATGTAGAGTGGTTTGCTGCAATGCGGCCGGCTGCATTTAGATGGCGGGAGGAAAACCATTGATCAGTGTAGTAATAATGTTGATAAGGAACACGCTGTGGAACTTTGCAGCCGAATTTTCCAAAGTCGTGCCCTGCAGCAGCGGTAGAAATTAAGGAAAGGTTAATGGGAACACCTGCGTGATCAAGTCCTCTTGCAGCATTCATTGCTATATAATGAACACCGGCGACATGATAAAGCAGAGGGTAAGGGGTCACTTCGATTCCAAGTCTCATCAGTTCATAGACAAATTCCTTGCGAAAGACATCGAGAAAATGGCCGTATTTTTGAACATCATCCTTGTCAGTAAGCACTTCCTGGGGAACAAAATGAAAATCCATAAATGGATCAAATGGTAATGCTTTTCGCTCATAATCAAAAAGCACCTGCAAAATATTTAGAAAGCAAAGCGCACCATCACGATATTTTTCTGCTTGCTGACGAAATGCTTTTTCAGGAAACATGATGTTTTTTGCGAACTGAAAAGAAAAAGACAGCCAGCCTTCTTCTGGAACTGGTGAGATATTGGAGAGGGGGGCCTCACAGCATTCAAGGATTTGGGCGCAGGTTAGCCTTTTATTGATTGGGAACAGGGTGGATTCCATAGAGTCAATCCAATTTGTATCAGAAAGAAAATGCTCTATTTTAGCGCTACTTAGAGTCGTTTTTTTTGAAAATAGCGAATCATTAAGCACGATACGAAGCGTATTCTGAATGCGTTCAGGCAGTTGTTTTTTCATCTGAGAAATCCTCCTGGTAATTGGTAAAAAACTGATCTTTATGCTCTTATTATGCACGTTTTTAAGCGGTTTGGCAAGAAGGGTAAATGGAAAGATCATACAGGTTAATTTGTATATTTTTAAAAATGAATTTGCCAAAAAAACGTGGATATGATATATTGATTACGGATATGAGAAATGGTAAAAGCGGAAAAGAAAGGAATTCAATAATGAAACAATATCGCGAAAAATCCATAAATTGGATTTCTAAAATTGTTTCTTCTAAGAAAAATTTTCGGATTTTTTGGAACTGCCTTTGGGCCGGCGTTTTTGGTTGGACAATGGAAACCGTTTTCTGTTCAATCTTATATCACTCCTTGCAGGACAGGGGATTTCTCAGTTTGCCTTTTTGTCCAATTTATGCGGTTGGGGTTTTTCTTTATCTTTTAATGGGAAAATCGCCGAAGCCTTCCATTAAAAATTTTTGGCGTCTTTTTTTTGTGGTAGCAGCTGCCGGAACCGTTTTCGAAGGATTCAGCGGACTAATTTTAGAACAATTTGGGATCCAACTGTGGTATTATGAAGGAGTTTTCCCATTAAGTTTGCGATATATTTCGCTTCCGGTCAGTATTTTTTGGGGCTTGGCTGGAGGAACTTACCCTTTGCTTGTGATTCCTAAAATTAATCGTTGGGCCGATTCTGTTTTACCTAGTCGAAGAAGAGCTTGGTTTTGGTGGACAACTCTTTTAATTTTAGGGGATTTCCTTTTTACTTGCTGGCGAGTTTGGAAAAATGGAGGGTATACACCGCTTTATTAAAAAATAATCAGGAAGAGGGTTTCCTTTTTTGACAGATGTGCTTTTGTTTGCTTTAGGAACGGTAGCTTATCTCTGTTTTATGCTGCTGTTCGACCGTTGGATCTGGCGGATTGTCTCGCGGAATTTTTCGGGAATTAAGAAAAATTTTTTTGGGGCTATCTGCTTCATATTGGAAATCATTCCAATGGGCTCTATTTATCAATTTTTATTTCCGGTGCGTTCCCTAAGAGGACTTTCAGCGGCTGGTTTTTGGGTCATGGGATTTTTAATCTATTTTTTGATCAGTCTGGTAGTTCTAAGGCTGCTCCAAAAAATTTTGGGAGCTGTTCTGCATCAGAAAGAACGCTTTTTAACACCGCGTTTTCAAATATATAAACTTGCAATAGGTGCGATTTTTAGCATTGCAATTTGTTGTTGGGGATTCTGGGCATTGCAGAATGCAACGGTTACATCCTTTAATGTTGGTCATGAGGGAAAAGAAAAAATGCGGGTGGTGGCGCTCTCTGATCTTCATTATAGTACAGTGGGCGGTACATTAGATTTGAAAAAGATGGTGCAGCGAATCAATGATCTAAATCCTGATCTCGTGCTTTTTGTTGGAGATGTTTTGGATGATCAAGCCGATCAAGCCGATAAAGGGACTTTTACAAAAGAAGTTTCTTCCATAAAATCCAGTTATGGAGTCTATGCAGTTATGGGAAATCATGAATATTATTATAATACTCCTGAACAGATGAGAGCCTTTTATCAAGGAAGCGGTGTTGAGCTGCTTTGCAATCAAACAAAAAATATTGGGGGAAAACTTCTTCTACTGGGACGTGATGATTATACGGTCGGTGGAAAAAGTCATTCAAGAATGCCCATTTCTCAGATCTTAAAAGGCCAACATACTGATTTACCTCTTTTGGTACTTGATCATCAGCCACAGGATTATCGTGAGGCTGAAAAGGATGGTGCTCTGCTGCAAATTTCGGGGCATACGCATAATGGTCAGATTTGGCCTGGAGATTTGATTGTTCATTCTATTTTTAAACTCAACTACCAAACTCCTTCAAATGGTATTTACCGGGAAAACAATTTTACTCTGGCAGTGACCCGCGGGTATGGTGCATGGGGATTTCAAATGAGAACAACAGGTAATGCAGAAATTCTTTGTGTAAACGTAATGGTGCCATAAAAAAAGCCTCCGAAAAATCGGAGGCTTTTTTATTTTTTCAGAGCGTGTAAAAACCGCTGCTGAATATAAGCATTTGCATTGTTTTCTATGGTATCATCCAAAGGAACAAGTGCGCCGTCTCCCCAACGATTTTGAAGGGCAGTAGATAAGAGGTGGTCGCACAACTGTGGATTTTTGCTCAAGAGTGGGCCATGCAGATAGGTGCCAATTACATTTTTATAAAGAACGCCTTCGCCGCCATCGTGCCCATTATTGCCTTTTCCATAAAGTACTTTTCCCAGCGGATTGACATTAGGACCAAGAGAAGTACGTCCACCATGATTTTCGAATCCGACAACGGGCATTTCACAGAGAGAAGTTTTAATAATTAAATTGCCGATTAATCTTCCATGGCCATTGACCGTCTCCAAATCCAAAAGTCCAAGACCATCTACTTTAGAACCATCAGCGGCCATATAGGAGCGGCCAAGAAACTGATAGCCGCCGCAGATTGCAAGCAATACACCACCGCGTTCAATATAATCAGAAATAGGAGAGCGAAGCGAGTGAATATAATCCATTGCAAGGGACTGTTCCCGGTCGGGACCGCCGCCGATAAAAAGGATATCTAAATTTTCAAAATCCACCGAATCGTGCAGGCAATAATCCCGCTGTTCCACCCCAATTTGGCGCCATTGAGCTCGTTTGGAGAGGCAGAGAATGTTGCCGTCATCACCATAAAGATTTAAAAGATCCGGCAACAGGTGACCAATCGTAATCTTTCGGTTTTTCATTATGCTCCCTCCTTTTCATTCGATGCCAAATGGTCAAGAAAATTTTTGGTGGGGGCAAGTGCAGAGTAATTCGGAAGAATATAGACGACCTCTCGGTCACCCGAAAGCGCATCATTAATTGCTTCTTGTACGGTCTTGCAGAGCTTTGCCTGCAGTCCGCCGTATTTCATGCGAACCTGCAGATCATTTCTCCGAATTCCACAAGCATAATAGGTGCTTTCTTTTTGAGAAGCCATCAAATCGATATCGGTATCCCATAACCACGAAGGGTCATTGCCGTCGTTATCGTGGTCGTTAATAATCATGATAACGGCTTTGGGGCGGGGGTCCTGCAAAACAACAGAAATGGCCTGATTGGTACCATCCGGATTCTTAATCAGGTTTAAGACCAATGGCTTTTTTAGATTCTGATAAAATTCCATTCGCCCATTCTGAGGATGGTAATGATTGAGTGCTTCCTGGAACTTTTGTGTGGAAACGCCTGCTTCATGGGCGGCTGTATAGGCGGCAAGCACATTATAGACATTATAAATTCCAGGCAAATGGCTCTGAATCATTTCTCCGTTGACTGAAAATTCAGTCTGCTCACCAAATCCGATCGTCAAATCTTTCAGCTGGTAATCCGGGATAGGACGGGCAAAATCGCAGTTTGGACAGTAAAAGTCCCCTAAACGGCCATAATGTTCGCCGTGATACTGCAATTCAGTTCCGCAGTAATGGCAAAAACAACCGCCCTGATTCTTTCCTTTATAGGAACCGAGCGTTTCGCAGAGCCCAAAGGATTTGGCAGGGTGCCCACAATTTTTAGCAACATAAGTGACCAAAGGGTCGTCGGCATCATAGAGCACCGTGGTTTTGGGAGAAAACGAAAGAGCTTTTTGAATGGTTGCGGCTACCGTATCCAGTTCTCCACATCGATCCAACTGATCGCGGACGAGATTATTGATCAAAAGATAGGTTGGCTGCACTTTTTTGACAATTTTACGGGTGAAAAGCTCGTCCACCTCTAAAGTTGCCCAATCTGCCTGTACCTTTCCATGAGAATCCGCCATGCGCAGAAATGCTGCAATGACGCCATTTGTCATATTGGCTCCTTCTGCATTGCAGACAACCCGTTTCCCCTGCGATTGGAGTGCCCGGTAAAGAAGATTATTCACGGTGGTTTTTCCGTTTGTAGAGGTGACGACGATAATTCCTTCGGTCACATCTGCTGCTAGCTTTTTCAGAATCCATGGGTCTACCGCTCTAGCGGCTGCTCCTGGCCATGCACTGCCGGAACGACCCAGTTTTCGGCAAAGCGCGGTCATCAGCCTTGCAGCTTTTACAGACAGCCATTTCATGCCGGACTCCTCCTATCATTGTGAAAGGGAAAAATCCCTTTTGGTCTTCGTTTTATCATTAGCAAATATGTTCTTTATTATAAGAAGTTTCTGCCATTTTGTCAATTTGCGGGTGTGTAGAGCAGGCGATCACTGGAACGTCTGTGGATGACAACGCTCTGTACCAGCCCAATACCAAAATACAGACAGGAAGATGAGGAACCTCCTGCGCTGAAGAACGGCAAGGTGACCCCCATGACCGGGAAAAGGTTGAGACACATGCCGAGGTTAAAAATCATTTGAGAAAAAATCATTCCAAAGTAGCCCATGCAGATACTGCTGCCCAAAAGATCGGTCGAATATTCCGCATCCTTTAAAATTCTGGTAAGCAGGAGTGCGAGGAGAATGATGACTGCCATACAGCCAACAAATCCAAGAGATTCTCCTGCAACGGAAAAAATAAAATCACTTTGCTGAATCGGCACCAATCCGGAATTGACGCGGGGAGCTTGAAAAAGACCTTTTCCGAAAAAGCCTCCACTGCCGATGCTGATTTTTCCTCGCAGCTGCTGCAATCCATATCCGAGCGGGTCTGTTTCCGGGTGAAGAAAAATTAGAAAACGTTTGCGTTGATAGACATTCAGAACAGAAGTCCATGCGATTGGGAAAGCGATAACCATAAGTCCGGCCAAAATTGCAAAATACCGCAGTTGGATTCCGGCACCAAATGCCATGAATAAAAACATGCAGAAAAAAATGATGGCAGTGCCATCATCGTGCTGCAGATGAACCAGCATAATAGGAACCATCGCATGAACGGAAAGCAGAATCACGTGCAATGGGGAAGTGAGCAGCCCCTTTTCTTTTAAAATAAATAGATGATTGCCAAAAGTAATTAAAAAGCCGATTTTTACAAGTTCACTCGGCTGAAAGGTCAGACCTCCCGGCAATGAAATCCATGCTTTGGCGGCAACTCCGTCGGCGCCTGTTACCGTTTGTCCTTTCAGCTGCGTTAAAAGAATCAAAAATAGGCAAAGTGCGGCAACCACATACCAAAAATGAGCAAGTTGTCGATAATCGATCAGAGAGAGAAGAAGCGCAAAAAAATATCCGGTTACTGCTGCTAAAAGCTGAACCGCAAAATAAGAAAGACGACGCCCCTCTTCTGTGGGGACTGTCCTCAAGAGCAGCAGCCCATACGCAGTAATCATGAGCATGATCCCCCAGAGGATCCGGTCTGATTTTTTAAAGTAATTTAGTAATTGCCGCTGCATCTTTTCCCTCCTCATTTTTGATATTGTAGTGATATTATATCATAAAGAGAAAGGCGGAACCAGTCCTATCGGGACAGAAATCTTTGGGGATAGCTTGATTTTCCTATCGGATTTATTGTATAATTAAAATACTGAAAGAAGGCGGAAGTAATGATGATTTCAACTAGAGGAAGATATGCGCTGCGGGTGATGGTGGATCTGGCGGAGCATACCGGAGAAGGTTTTGTTCCGCTGAAAGAAATTGCTGAGCGACAGGAAATTTCTGAAAAATATTTGGAAAGTATTATTGCAATCCTTTCGAGAAATCAATATTTGATTGGAATGCGTGGAAAAGGCGGCGGCTATAAACTTGCTCGTGCACCTGAAAAATACACGATTGGAAGTATTCTACAGGAAACGGAAGGAAACCTTGCGCCGGTGGCCTGCTTAAGCGGCAGTCAAAATGAATGCAGCCGAAAAGGAACCTGCCGAACGCTTCCTATGTGGGAAAAACTCGATACGCTTGTTCATGATTTCTTTGAAGGAATTACATTAAAAGATTTAATACAACAGCAAGAGCCGCAAAAATAAAAATAAAATGCCGTTTAAAACGGCGTAAAGATCCCTACTGAAAGATATTTTTCGGCAGGGATCTTTTTCTATATAACAGCGTTTTTAGCTGTTCAACGATCAACGATTTGATTTTTCCTTTTTAATTTTTAATTAAATCATATTAAACCTATTGACATAGTATGAAAAAGAAGGTATTGTATTAACAAACCAACAGAAATGGTGGGATGTTAATGAAACATAAATTTGAAAAACTGCTGAGACAAAATTTCCGTTTTGGACGAATGTGATTGGGCTTTTACAAAAACAATCAACGTGACTTTAAAAATGGAAAGGAAAGATTCTCATGTCTTCTAAAAACTATAAATTTGAAACTTTGCAGCTTCATGTCGGTCAGGAAAAGCCTGACCCGGCGACCGATTCCAGAGCGGTACCAATTTATGCAACAACCTCTTATGTGTTTAAAGATTCTGCACAAGCGGCCGGAAGATTTGGCTTAACAGAGGCAGGCAATATCTATTCTCGCTTGATGAACCCGACCTCCGATGTGTTTGAAAAGCGCATTGCAGCGCTGGAGGGCGGCGTTGGTGCATTGGCTACGGCGACCGGTTCAGCGGCAATCACCTATGCAGTGCAGAATATCACAAAGGTAGGAGATCATATTGTGTCTTCCTCCGACCTTTATGGAGGAACCTATAATCTTTTTGCAAATACACTGCGTGATCAGGGACTCGAAACCACTTTTGTAGATCCTTCTGATCCGCAAAATTTTGAAAAGGCTATCAAGCAGAATACAAAACTGCTCTACGCGGAAACATTGGGAAATCCCAATTCTAATGTAATTGACCTTGCAGCGATTGCACAGATTGCACACCGTCATGGAATTCCGTTTATCGTAGATAATACGTTTGCGACGCCCTATTTGCTGCGGCCTATCGAATACGGTGCAGATGTTGTTGTGCATTCTGCAACCAAATTTATCGGCGGTCACGGGACTACAATGGGAGGCGTTGTGGTAGACGGCGGACATTTTGACTGGACTCAGAACGACAAGTTTCCGGGAATTTCTCAGCCGAATCCCTCTTATCATGGCATTGTCTTCAGCAAAGCCTGCGGGAATGCAGCTTATATCACAAAACTGCGCACAACGATCATGAGAGATGAGGGAGCGACAATTTCTCCGTTTAATTCCTTCTTGCTTCTGCAAGGCCTCGAAACCCTTTCTCTGCGGGTAGAGCGCCATGTAGAAAATGCACTGAAAGTTGTCGACTATTTAAAGGATCACCCCCAGGTGGAGCGGGTTAACCATCCATCTTTGGCAACCGGACGTGAAAAAGAGGTTTATGATTCTTATTTTCCAAATGGAGCTGCTTCCATCTTTACTTTTGAAATTAAAGGCGATGCTGAAAAAGCAAAAAAATTCACAGAATCGCTTGAACTTTTTTCACTCCTTGCCAATGTCGCCGATGTAAAATCTCTGGTGATCCATCCGGCTTCCACAACGCATAGTCAGCTTTCCGAAGAAGAGCTGCTGGCGGCTGGAATCAAGCCGAATACTATCCGCCTTTCCATTGGCACGGAACATATTGATGATATTTTGAATGACCTTGAGCATGGGTTTGAAGCTGTTTGCTAAATTAGACTGCACCGAAAATTCTTTCTTTTTATAAAAGGAACCGGGCCCGTTTCATTTGCGGGAACCCGGTTCTTTTTGTTTTTCTCTAAGATCATAATAAAATGTCCAAAATCAGTCTGCTGATTTTCCACTGACCAGAAAAGAAGCATGTGCTGTGGCAACAACTCTGCCGGTGTCTCTGCTGTAAACAGTGCAGTGTGTCTGGGAGATACGGTGTCCCAGATGATCAACAGCAGCTTCGACAATGAGTTCGTCGCCGGCAGCAGCAGGAGCAACGTAGTTAAGACTCATTTGAATGGTAGGGCCGTCGTGTCCCTCGGAAAAGATATAAGGCAGGCAGCCCATCGTGGAATCGGCTGCGGTTGCAATGATGCCGCCATGGATATTATTAAGCGGATTAAGCTGCCATTCCCGAATTGGAAATCCTAGTTTAACACTTTGTTTTTGTTCATCAAAGGCAATCAGCCGCGGGGTCATCTTTGTATTGAGTGTATCAACATCAGTACGGTTGCGGTTTTCGATAAAAGAGTTGAGAAGCTCTTGAGGGGTATGCTTCATAGATTGAAACCTCCGTGATTTGATTTAAAAATTCTGTAAGTTAGGGCTGCTTTTAATCTTCCATTCGCCCTTGGCTTAAGAAGGAAGCATGGGAGGAAGCGATAATCTTGCCAGTCTTGGCGCTGCGGCCGATTCCACGGGTTTGTGTGACCCGATGACCGGTATAATCGATGATCGCTTCTACTTGAAGCTCATCACCTGCTGTCATCGGAGAGACATAATCAATACTCAGTTGGATTGTAGGGCCTGCATGGCCGGGAGCGAAAATACCGGCAAGAGTTCCCATCGTGGAATCCATGGCAGTAAAAATCATTCCGCCGTGAAGATTGCCCATATCGTTTAGCTGCCAGTCGCGGATGGGAAAGCCCAAAATCAAGCTTTGTTTTTCTTCATCTATTGAGACAAGATGTGGTGCCATCATGGTATAAATCCGGTGAATGTTCGGCTGATTTCTTCCCTCCAAATATAGATCCAATAATTGTCTGGGAGTAAGTTTCATTTTATTTTATAAGCCTCCTTAAAATAGCATAATTTAGGTTTATTTTATCGCTTTTTCTGAAGAAATGCAACGAAAGCGGACAGATTATCAAAGAAAAAGCGCTTTTCCAGGACAATAAAGTGTGTTATAATAATTCTAAATGATTTGTGGAGTTTTTCCGCACATGAGATCGGGAACGTAACGATTTCATAAAAATTGAATTTTTGGAGGATAACTTATGCTGAGTGACATCGAAATTGCACAGCAAACAAAAATGCAGCCGATTGCAAAAATTGCTGCAAACCTTGGAATTCACGAAGAGGAACTGGAGCCATATGGCCGTTATAAAGCCAAGCTCAACCAGTCCCTTTTTGACCGTTTACAGGGAAAAACGGATGGAAAACTGGTTTTGGTAACCGCTATCAACCCGACACCGGCAGGAGAAGGAAAGACAACTACAACGGCAGGTCTTGGGGAAGCAATGGCTAAAATCGGAAAAAATGCGATTATTGCACTGCGGGAACCGAGTCTGGGCCCGGTTTTTGGAATTAAAGGCGGCGCTGCTGGTGGCGGCTATGCACAAGTTGTACCGATGGAGGATATCAATCTTCATTTTACCGGTGATATGCACGCCATTACTGCGGCAAATAATTTGCTCTGCGCGATGCTTGATAACCATATGCATCAAGGAAATCAGCTTGGAATCGATTCCAGAAGAATCTTGATTACACGCTGCATGGATATGAATGACCGTGCTTTGCGTAATGTTGTGATCGGTCTGGGCGGCAAAATCAACGGCGTTCCGCGCGAAGACCATTTCTGTATTACTGTTGCGAGTGAAGTCATGGCAATTTTCTGTCTGGCAAAAGATTTAATGGATCTTAAAGAAAGACTTTCTAAAATTCTAGTTGCTTATACATTTGACGGCAAACCGGTTTATGCAGGGGATCTTCATGCCGAGGGTGCGATGACAGCACTGCTTAAAGACGCGATTAACCCCAATTTGGTGCAGACGCTCGAAAATACTCCGGCAATCATGCATGGCGGTCCATTCGCAAATATTGCGCACGGCTGCAACAGTGTGCGTGCAACCAGAATCGCTTTGAAGCTTGCAGATTACTGCATTACAGAGGCAGGATTCGGCAGTGACCTTGGCGCCGAGAAGTTTATGGATATCAAGTGCCGTCTTGCGGGACTTCATCCTTCCTGTATTGTGCTGGTGGCAACCGACCGTGCGCTGAAATACAACGGCGGAGTGCCAAAGGCGGATACCTCTAAACCGAATTTGGAAGCCCTTAAAAAGGGAATTGTTAACCTTGGAAAACATATTGAAAACATGAGAAAATATGGCGTGCCGGTCGTGGTTGCGATCAACCGGTTCCTCACAGATCCGGAGGATGAGCTTTCTTATATTGAGCAGTTCTGTAAAGAGAATGGGGCGGATTTTGCTCTGTCCGAAGTTTTTGCAAAAGGCGGAGAAGGCGGACGGGCTCTGGCAGAAAAAGTGGTTTCTGCCTGTGAAAAGCCTTCTGATTTTCATCCGATTTATAAGGAAGAGCTTTCTATTGAGAAAAAAATTGAGAAGATTGCAAAAGAAATCTATGGGGCAGAGGGAGTTTCCTATTCTAAGCAGGCGAAAAAATCCCTTGCAGAAATTAAAAATCTTGGCGGGGACAAATTGCCGGTCTGCATTGCAAAGACACAGTACAGTCTTTCTGACGATGCGTCTCTGTTGGGACGTCCGCAGGGATTTAAGATTACAATCCGTGATCTGAAAATTTCCAGCGGTGCCGGATTTGTTGTGGCCTACGCGGGGGATATTATGACAATGCCTGGTTTGCCGAAGGTACCTGCTGCTTTGAAGATCGATGTTGCAAAAAATGGAAAAATTGAGGGATTGTTCTAATGAAACCCTTTTTAAGTCATTCTCCGGAGGAGACCGAAGCATTTGGACGCCAAATTGCGGAGCAGTTAAAAGGCGGAGAGGTGCTTGCCCTTTTTGGACCGATGGGAATGGGAAAAACTGCGTTTACGCGGGGCGTGTGCGCAGGGCTTGGAATTATAAATGGTGTTTGCAGCCCCACTTTTGCATTGGTGCATTGCTATGAGGGAAGGCTCCCCGTTTACCATTTTGATATGTATCGGGTAGACGGCTGGGACGATCTTTCTTCTACCGGATATTTTGATTATCTGGAGTCTAATGGTGTGCTGATTATTGAGTGGAGTGAAAATATCGAAGCGGCGCTGCCGGAAACTGCAGTGCGGATTACGATTGAACCCGGAGAAAAAGAGAATGATCGTATTTTTACAATAGAAGGGCTGTGATTCTGTGAAATTGTTGGCAATTGATGCTTCTGCAGGGGCGGCTTCTGCCTGCGTCTGGGAAGAAGGAAAGGTACTTGGAGAAAATTATATCAATACGCGTCTGACTCATAGCCAGACCTTGATGCCGATGATTGACGGTGTTTTACAGTATACCAAGATTTCGCTTTCCGAAATTGATGCATTTGCAGTTTCTGCCGGTCCCGGATCTTTTACTGGGGTGCGCATTGCGGTTTCCAGCATTAAGGGCATTTCTATGGCAACTGGAAAGCCATGTGTTTCTGTTTCAACACTCGAAGCGATGGCGCAAAATCTTTTGGTGCTGCCCTGCACTGCATGCTGTGTAATGGATGCTCGCTGCGGGCAGGTTTATAATGCTCTGTTTTCCATTGAAGATGGAAAAGTGCGGCGCCTTTGTGAAGACCGTGCTTTGTCGATCAAAGAACTTGCAGAAGAATGTGCCGGCCTGTCGGAACCATTGGTTTTAGTTGGAGACGGTGCACAGCTTTGCGCAAAGTCGCCGGAGTTTATAGAAATTAATGCGCGTCTTTCCCCTGAACCAATTCAGTATCAGAGAGCGTCTGGGGTAGCACGGGTAGCAGCAGAAAAAATTTTACGCGGTGAAACGGTAACAGCTCGGGAACTTCAGCCGGTTTATCTTCGGTCACCTCAAGCAGAGCGCAGTTTGCGCCTAAAAAACAAAAAAGTTTGATAAGGGAAAAAGGAGTATAAAATTCATGATTGCAATCGGAGCCGATCATGGCGGATTTCAAATCAAAGAAGCCGTAAAAGCATATTTGGACAGCCAAAATATTGCTTATCAGGATTTTGGAACCCACAGCGAAGAAAGTGTGGATTATCCACCTATTGCCGCAAAGGTAGCGCATGCGGTGGCTGGTGAAGAATGTGAAAAAGGAATCCTCTGCTGCGGAACCGGCATTGGGATGTCGATTGCCGCTAATAAGGTGGATGGTGTTCGTGCTTCTGCATGTGATAATGAGTTTTGTGCAGAGATGACCCGTCGCCATAATAACTGCAACTGCCTTTGTATGGGCGGTCGTGTGATTGACGAAAAAAAAGCGGTAGAACTCACTAAGATTTATCTGGAAACGCCGTTTGAAGGTGGACGCCATCAGCGCCGTTTAGATCAAATTACTGCAATCGAACAGAATAAGCTGTAAGATATAAAAACAATATGGAGGTCATTTAAAAATGGACAAACAGGTTTTCATCATGGATCATCCGCTGATTCAGCATAAGCTCACATTCTTAAGAGACAAGAATACGGGCTCAAAGGAGTTTCGTCAGTTGGTCAGCGAGATTGCCATGCTGGAGTGCTATGAAGCGACGCGGGATCTTCCTCTGGAGGAGGTCGATACAGAGACTCCTGTCGCAGTAGCACATACAAAGGTCATCGCAGGACGTAAACTTGCTTTCATTCCGATCTTGCGTGCAGGTCTTGGAATGGTGGAAGGCGTTCTGGAGATGGTTCCCGCGGCGAAGGTTGGACATATTGGTCTTTATCGTGACCCGAAAACGCTGCAGCCGGTGGAATATTACAGCAAACTGCCCCATGATATTGAAGAACGCGATGTCATTGTGTTGGATCCGATGTTAGCGACAGGCGGCTCCGGAATTGATGCAGTGACCATTATCAAGCGCAGCAATCCCAAGAGCATTAAATTTATGTGCATTATTGCAGCGCCGGAAGGTCTGAAAGCATTTACCGAAGCGCATCCGGATGTGCAGCTTTATTGTGCAGCAGTGGATGATCATCTCAATGACCATGGATATATTGTTCCCGGTCTTGGAGATGCAGGAGATCGCATTTTTGGAACCCTGTAAAAAATTATTTTTATAAAAAATAAAAATCCTGACTAGTGAAAAGTAAAAAACTTTTTGCGGTCGGGATTTTTTGATAAAGAATTTGAGCCTCGTAGTTTTAACTTTCGACTAAATTCTATAAAAAATAGTACTTTTTTACAAAAAATCACTTTTTCCCTTAACTTTTTCAAAAAATTTGCTATAATTAAAGTAAAATTAGAAAAATAGAGGCGCAGAACTTATGGGAGAAAAGTGTTTGCGAAAAAAGCGGAAGATTTTAATTGGAACGGTATTGACTTTTATAGTGGCAGTTGTTTTGGTCGGAGTATGGCAGTATCAGATTCACGGCGCTGAAAAAATGGCACCGACAAAAATTTCAGATGAGGCGGCATTTAAACAAAACCGAATGGCTTTTCCACTTGGCAGTCAATGGGTAATCTTCAGTACAGATGGGCAGAAAACGAGACTTGCCCTTGTGGAGAATTCCGGAAAACTCAGCAAAGGGACAACGCCCATGGAATTGGAAGGAAGTTATTTATTCGGCGCAGTTCAGGCTGACAAAATTGTCTTTGTTGGATTCGAAAAAGATCGTTCACTCAGCATAGAAGCAGTTTCTCTTTCTTCCGGGGAAACTTGCGAATGGAGCGGCTTTTTGCCGGAAGATTCTAGAAAGTGCAGTGACCTGTATTTTGATTCTCAAACCAATAGGATGATTTTGCGCTATTATGGAGAACGTGCGGCAATTCTTAACTATAAGCTTTTGTGGGGACAGAAACCAGTGTTGATGAAGACGCACGAGAAACCACAGGCATCTATAGGGGTTCCTCTTCCGGATGAAACATCAGAGGTTTCTAGACCTTTTGAGAGTTCCGCCGAATCTTCCTCTAAGACGGTCAGCTCTAAATCCGATTCGAGTTCTTCATTGCCTATTTCTTCAACGAGTTCACAGCCCAACACAGAAGAGGAAAATTATTATATTTTTGATGAACCGATTACGGTCAGTCAGTTAAAAGAGACATTTAACCACGTTAGAAAAAATAAAGATGTGGAAGTCATTACAAAGTCAGGGTATGATGTTTCCGAAGGTGCCGTTGTGACAGGAGATCAAATTTCATTTTTAGACATCGGAGGGGAACAAAAAACGATGACCGCAGTGATTTTAGGGGATCTGACAGGCTCCGGAAAGCCGGATTCCAAATCGCTCAAAGTGTTTTATCCGGCACTTGCCTATCATTCATTTAACGAACTTCAACGCTGTGCCGCCGATTTGGACGGAGATGGAACGGTGACAACTTCTGATCTTTTGCTTTTGAAAAAGAGAATCCTTTATGGCACAGTAGGATAAAAAAACCAATGGAGGCAGTGCAAAATTTACCGAATTTACAGTGCTAGAAGAGAAAAAAAGAATGGATGTATAAAAATTTTTTGGTTTTACAAAATTCTCCTTGAACCATAGAAAAGAATCCTGTATGATGAACAGAAACTGTATAGAGGGTGATTCTATGAAAAAACAACCGCGTGTAGCAGCAATTCATGATCTTTCCGGCTTCGGCCGTTGCTCGTTGAGTATTGTCCTGCCGGTTCTAAGTGCAGCCGGAATTGAGACCTGTCCGATTCCGACTGCTGTTTTTTCCAGCCATACCGGAGGTTTGCCGGGCGTTTGGCATCAAGATCTCACTGAGGCCATGAAAGGATTTTTAAAGCAGTGGAAACAGCTCGGTTTGACTTTTGATGCAATTTATGTAGGATTTTTAGGCAGTGAAGAACAAATTTCTGTAGTCAAAGAGTTTTTGCAGACATTTTCCGGGCCGAAAACCTTTATATTGGTCGATCCTGCAATGGCAGATCATGGTGCGCTTTATCAAACTTATACGAAAAAAATGGCAGAAGAAACTGCAGAACTTTGTTCGGCTGCGGACTTAATTGTTCCGAATCGTACCGAATCCGCTTTCCTTCTGCAGGAGCCCTATGAGGAAAAACCTTGTGTGCGGGCAGAAATTGAGTCTCAGTTAAGACGCCTTTCAGATTTGGGACCGCGTAAAGTGGTTTTGACAGGGGTTTGGTTTGCCCCGGCACTTTTGGGAGCAGCAGGATTTGACCGTGATACAGGAAAGTTTAGTTATGCACTGGCACCAAAAATTCAGGGAAATTATCACGGAACGGGAGATCTTCTGGCTGCGTCTCTTTTAGCGGGCATTTTAAATCGCATCTCGTTTGAAGGAGCTTTACAGGCAGCAGTCGATTTTACGGCTCTCAGTATTCGTACAACATGGGAAGCAGGAACGGATCCCCGTTATGGAGTTTTGTTCGAATCGCTTTTGCCGCAGTTTCAAAAGGCAATCGGCTGTTTTTGATTGAAAACGAAGAGGCGTAATCTTTACATTTTATCAAATTCAGGCTATACTTAAGGAATCGAAGCTGGCAGTTTTTGCCGCTTGGATTCCTTTTCTTTATTAAAAATTAAAAAATTATTTTATCCCGAAAGGAGGGGAAGACTTGGAGCAAGTACTAACTGTACTGAAATCTGTACCCAATCTGGTCTTCTTTATTTTTCGCATTATTATCCCAATTCTGTCACTTTTGGTGATTTTACGCTGTTATGCTTCTATGCGTGCAGGGCGCAGAAGAGAAGAACCGGTCGTTTTTTTGGAGGATGTAGCTTCCGGTGTTATGATACCGGTTCTCTATTGGGAAAACAGCATTGGACGAAGCAAAAGCTGTGATATTCGGATTCCGGATGATACCATCAGTCGGGATCATGCCGTTTTGATGCGTCGGGAATCCGGATGGACGATTGTAGATACGGAAAGCAAATCTGGTACCTTTTTAAATGGTAAAAAAATTAAGGGGGCTATGAGCGTACGTCCCGGAGATACCATTAAAGTAGGTGCGACCTCCTTAGTTTTAAAAAGAGTAACCGATGTAAAGCCTCAGGCACGTCCCGGACGTCACCAGCAGGCCAAAACACCTTCTCCGGCAGGTTTGCTTCTTACGACGACTTTGATTCAGGCTCTGCTTTTTTCGCAGGCATGCTATGGTTCTGGGGAGCTTTCGTTGCTGCCGGTTTTGCCGTTTGTGGTGCTTTTGATTGTAGAATGGGGACTTTATTTTTATTCCCGCAGGATCCTTAGCCGCGTAAGCTTTGAAATTGAAACGATTGGCTTTTTGTTTTCTGGAATTGGACTAGCTCTATTGTCCGGACAGCGTTTGGAACTGGATGAGGGACAAGCTTTGCCGAGCGCTACCACCCTTTTTCATTGGGCCAGTATGAAAGTAACCTATACACAAATGATTACGATGATAATGGGTGTGGTCCTTTTCTGTGTTATGGTTTGGTTTATGAAGGATCTGGAACGTACTACAAAGTGGAGAATTCCGGTTACTGTTGCGGCAGTCGGATTGTTGGCGTTGAACCTTTTGCTTGCACATTCTACTTATGGTTCTAAAAACTGGATCAGTATTGGCGGAGCCAGTATTCAGCCCAGTGAATTTGTCAAGCTCGCTTTTATTTTTGCCGGCGCTGCAACACTAGACCGTTTGCAGACAAAACGAAATTTGGCTGGATTTATTGGGTTTTCCGCTATCTGCATGGGTGCACTTTTCCTTATGAAAGATTTGGGAACGGCAGTTATTTTCTTTGTGACCTTCTTAATCATTTCTTTTATGCGTTCCGGAAGTGTTCGTACAGTCGCTTTGGCGATTTCTGCTGCTGGTCTGGGGGGATTGCTCGTTTTGCAGATGATGCCTCATGTTGCCAGTCGGTTTGATGGTTGGAGACATGTTTGGGAGGATACCCAGAATGTCGGATATCAGCAGTCTCGTGGAATGAGCTATGGCGCCGGCGGGGGACTTTTTGGCTTGGGAATCGGAAACGGCGGAATGGGTGCTGGTACTGGTCCTATGACCGGAAAATCCAATATGCTTTTTGCTGCCAACAGTGATTTGGTTTTTGACATGGTCTGTGAAGAACTTGGAATCGTTTTGGCGATTGTCATTTTGATTGGTCTGGTTTTGCTGGCCTTTTATGTACGTGGAGACGTCAGCCGCAGCCGCAGTACTTTTTATTCGATTTCTTCTTGTGCAGCGGCCGGAATGCTTTTATTTCAGACGATGCTGAATGTTTTTGGCAGCACAGATGTTTTGCCGTTTACCGGTGTAACGTTGCCCTTTATCAGTGCAGGCGGCAGCAGTATGATCAGCTGTTGGGGAATGCTTGCGTTTTTAAAGGCCAGTGATGAACGTACTTATGCAGGCCGTCGTCGGGGCAGTGTTCCGATTTCACGGTCGATTAGAGAAGAGCCGGAATATCGGCCGCGCAGAGCGGTGAGGGGAGACGGTGACTAATGAATGTAACCCGTAAACGTTCTTTTATTTTGTATTTTATTATCGCTGCCTTTATTGGCTGTCTTGGATTCTTTTTATTCGAATATTTTACAAGTGCTTCTTCATGGGCAACGAATCCTGTTAATAAGCTTGCAACAGCGCAGGCAGGCAGCGATTCTACTGGGCGTGTTTATGACCGCAACGGAGTATTGCTTGCCTATAGCCAAAATGGGGCGCGCCTTTATAATAGTGACAAAGAAATTCGATGCAGTATGCTGCATGCAGTAGGGGATACGGAAGGCAATATTTCTACCGGGGTGCAGACTGCCATGCGCAGTCGGTTGACCGGTTATAATCTGATTACAGGTCTTGGAACGCCCTTTGGATTGAAGACGACCGGTGATGTGACGCTTACGCTTGACAGCAGCTTAAATAAGACCGCCTATGAACTTATGAATGGGCAAAAAGGTGCTGCAATGATCTATAACTGGAAGACAGGAGAAATCCTTTCTATGGTGAGCAATCCAGGATTTGATCCACAGAATCCGCCACAGGATATCGGTACAAATGCTGCCTATGATGGTGCTTATGTGAATAAAGTGCTTTCAGGTGCTTTGACTCCCGGATCTATTTTTAAGATTGTCACGACAGTGGCGGCCAGTGAAAACATGCCTGATTTGGACAGCCAGAGTTTTCATTGCGATGGATCTGAAGTAATTGGAGGATCGCCGATCACTTGTACCGAAGTACATGGAAATCAGAATTTTCAGCAGGCACTTGCCAATAGCTGTAATATTGCATTTGCGCATCTGTCTATCAATCTTGGTGCCAATACGATGACGAAAACGGCAGAACAATTGGGATTTAACAAGAGCTTTGAAGTGGATGGGATTCCAACTGCGAAGAGTAGTTTTGATGTTAGTTCTGCCAGCGAGAATCAGCTGGGTTGGTCTGGCGTAGGACAGTATACGGATACTGTGAATCCATGCCATATGGCAAGAATTCTGGGAGCGATTGCAAATGGCGGAAATGCAGTGACACCGCATTTTATAAAGACATCCGGCCTTTCTGGTCTGGTTGGCAATTCAGGGGAGTCCATGATGTCCAGCACGATTGCTGATCGTGTAAAAGCCTATTTGCGCTGGAATGTGCAGAATCATTATGGCGATAAGATGTTTCCTACTGGGATGCAGGTTTGCGCTAAGACTGGTACGGCAGAACTCGGAGAGAACAAACAAAATAACGGTTGGATGGTTGGATTTTCTCAAAATGACAGCACCCCGTATGCATTTGTTGTAGTAGTCGAAAATACTTCTCAGTATGGCTATCAGTCAGCTGGACAAGTGGCCAGCGGTTTGATGAAAGCTACCAAAAATTTGAAAAAATGATCGATCAGGAAAAATGAATTTCTGATTATAATTACTTGTATTTTTGAGGATTTTCTAAAAAAGCGGCAAAGCCTAAATGAAAAAGGCTTTGCCGCTTTTTAATATTATGTTTGAGTGATAATCGGTAAAAGATCCAAAGGAGCCTTTACTAGGTAGACTGCATGATTTTGGGAAAGTTCTTTGGCGTCACGAAATCCCCAAAGCGCTCCGGCTGTATCCATTCCTGCTGCTGCACCGGTCTGCATATCGGTGTTTGTGTCGCCAATATAGAGAATTTCTTGGGGGGCTAAGTGAAATACTTCTGCAATTTTGAGTGCACCATCCGGTGCGGGTTTTCGGGGAATCCCATCTTGTTGGCCGCAGCAAACTGTGAATGTCTGTGCTGGAAAACAATTTGCAATAATTTTTTGTACCCATGGATCTGGTTTGTTGGAAAGAACCGCTGCCGGAATGCAGCGTGCATTTAGTTCCTTTAAGAGTTCCTTGATCCCTGGATAGTCTGCAATTTTGCGGCAGGGGTCAGAAGCATAGAGAAATTCATAAATATGGCGAAGATGGGTAGCCTCTCCTTTTGTATGGCCTTCTGGTTTTACGTGGTTTAGCATACGCTCGATTTGCACCACGGTTCCGTTTCCTACAATCTTTCGAAAATCTTCCGGAGGGATTGTCATATAGTGGCAGGCTTTAAGTGCTTCATTGGAAAATTCTGCAATAGAAAATAAAGTATTTAAAAGGGTTCCATCCAAATCAAAGATGCAAGCTTTATACATGTGCAGAATCCTTTGCTTGTTTTGTTACAATATGATCTGTACACTTAAAAATGCTGTTTTGTGGGATAAATCCCCGGACACAACTGACAGGATAAACATTACTGTCACGGCCAATGACAGTACCTGGGTTCAGAACAGAATTGCAGCCCACTTCGACTCGATCACCGAGAATTGCGCCAAACTTTTTTCTTCCGGTAGGGATGGCCTGAGGTCCATGAACTACAACTAATGTTTTGTCTGATTTTACATTGCTGGTAATGGAGCCTGCACCCATATGACTGTGGAATCCGAGAATCGAATCGCCGACATAGTTATAATGAGGTACCTGCACATTGTCAAAAAGAATCACATTTTTAAGTTCGGTGGAATTTCCAACTACGCAATGACTTCCGACAAGTGCATCTTTACGAATGAAAGCGCCTGGACGCACTTCAGTTTCCGGACCGATAATGCAGGGCCCTGAGATGTAATTATTGGGATAGATTTTGGCGGATTTTGCGATCCAGATATTTTCTCCCCGTTGTTCATACTCTTCTTTTGGAAGAGTGGGACCGAGCGCTAGAATGAAGGAATCAATCTCATCCAGTGCTTCCCATGGATACTGAAACTTTTGTAGGAGAGGCGCTGCTAATGTATGAGAAAGATCTAGTAGTGATTTTATCGTTAATTCTTGTACCATAGAGTAAGCATCCTTTCTGTAAGGCCGAAAAAGACCTCTCTTATTATAGAAAGATTTTGCATTAGGGTCAATAGAAAATCAGAGAAAGCATAGACGAAGTCGAAGAAAGTGATTATAATGAAATAAATGAAAGACTCCAAATATTAGACGAGAACTTGTGAAAATTTAATCAGCAGTTTAGAAACGGTGCTATTTTGCATATGTAAGAAAAAATCTTGCACAAAGCAAGAAAAAAGACAAGAACGGAAAACCATTCTTGCCTTTTTTGGGAGGAGTTGTATTGAAAAGGTTCACAGCCGTCTGGCTGTAAGACTTATAATCAAAAGTTTGTGAAATATTTTTCTTTCTGTTTTTATTATAACATGCAAAAATGTTGTGTCAACGCCTTTTTTAACGATTTTTCACAATCTCCAATTTATACAAAACGCTAATTTTTGCAGGAACGTTTTAGTAATAATTAACGAAATACGAAAATTCACTTATTAGAAAAATTTTCCTCGAAAATTCTAAAAATAGACTTTTGAGAAAACGTTTTCTCTTAGCGCGGGAATTTGCGGATCAATTTGCAGGAAAAATAAACATCCATGCAGAAAACAAAATCATGGAAAGGAAGATAAAATTTTTGGAATTAAAAAAGAATGATATTGTAAAGTTAACAATTACAGGATATACAGCACAGGGGAGCGGCGTTGGCCGAGCCGAAGGGTTGCCAGTTTTTGTTTTTGGAGTTGCCAGAGGAGATGTCCTTCAAGTACGGATCGTCAAACGGCTTAAAACATATGCGTTTGGGCGGATTGAAAAAATTTTAGAACCATCTCCAGCTCGTATGGAACCGGATTGTTCGGTATCCGCTCAATGCGGAGGGTGTGTTTTTCGTCATCTTACCTATCAGGAAGAATTATGGGCAAAACAAGAACGAGTGCAGGATGCAGTTAGCCGAATTGGAGGAATCGATTTTCCGGTTGCTGAAATTTTGCCGTCACCGGATTGCATTCACTATCGGAATAAAGCACAGATTCCGCTTCAGGCAGATGTAAACGGAAATTTGGTGTTCGGATTTTATGCAGTGCACAGTCACAGAATCATTCCTTGTGATCAGTGTTTGCTGCAGCCGGAATCTTTTTTTCGTGCAATGCAAGCGGTGAAAAAATGGCAAAGTATCTCAAAAGATACGGTTTATAACGAAAAAACGGGAAAAGGGACTTTACGTCATTTATATCTACGCAGTGCAATGTCTACAGGTGATCTGATGGTTTGCCTTGTAATTAATGGCAGCAAGATTCATAAGGAAGATGTTTTGATAGAGTTATTAAAAAACGAAGTTCCGGAAACCAAAAGCATTGTGCTTAACTTTAATCATGATCGTACCAATGTGATTTTGGGCGAAAAAGGGAAAACGTTGTGGGGGACAGATTCGATTACTGATACGCTATGCGGACTTTCTTTTTCTATTTCGCCGAAAAGCTTTTATCAAGTGAATCGCAAACAGGCACAACAGCTATATAATCTGGCGGCAAAAGCGGCCTCTTTAACTGGAAAAGAGACATTGCTTGATCTTTACTGTGGGACTGGAACAATCGGTCTTTCTATGGCAAACAATGCACGGCGGGTGATTGGGGTAGAGATTGTAGAGGCTGCTGTGGAGGATGCACGTCGCAATGCAGAGCAGAATCAAATTAAGAATGCACGCTTTTTTTGCGGAGATGCTTCAGAAGCCGCCAAGAAATTGCAGAAGGAAGGAATTCAGCCGGACGTTGTGATTTTAGATCCGCCGAGAAAAGGCTGTGGGGAAGAATTAATCCGGACTGTTGTTAAAATAACTCCGGAGCGTATTGTATACGTTTCCTGCGATCCTGCTACATTGGCAAGGGATCTCAAACTATTTACGGAGCTTGGATATTCGCTGCGCTCTTTACAGCCGGTCGATATGTTTCCAAGAACGCCGCATGTTGAGGCGGTATGTTTATTGTCCAAAGTCAATGCAAGTGAGCATATCGAAAGTTGACTTCAATAGGAAGTAGGCTGGATGTGACTGCCACTGAGATTGAAATGATTTATGATCAAGATCTATGTACTTGAAAAGGCCAGTCTGAAGGATTCTAAATAAAAACATTGCCGGACATCTGCTTTTTGCAGGTGTTCGGCCTTTTGTTTGCACAAAAATAGTTTGCTTTATTGACAAACTAATAGCATTAGCTTAATATATAACTAATACCATTAGTTTTTAGAGGAGGCGAAGAAATGGCACAGAAGGGGCTAAGCAGGAAAGTGCTTATTGATACCGCAGTAAATGTCATCGAACGATATGGACGGAACAATTTTTCGATGAAGCTCGTCGCAGACGAACTGGGAGTGAAGACCGCCTCATTGTATAACCACGTAAAAAACATGGGGGAGTTATTAGCAGGGGTATGCAATTATGCGCTGAGACTGCAGAAAGACGCAGAATTGCAGGCAATTGAGAATCTGAGCCGTAGGCAGGCAGTCTATGCACTGGCTGAAGCTTATCGGCGCTTTGCAAAAGAGCACAGAGAACTGTATTGGCTTGTGATGAACGTTGCGGCTTCCGACAGTCATGTACTGGATGAAGCTGCTATGCGCATCACAGAACCAATTGTAAAGATGCTGGCAGATTATGATATTGAAGAAGACGAAAAGATATATTTTCGGCGTTTCTTCCGCAGTATTGTGCATGGTTATGTTTCAGAGATGGATGCCGGATTCTTTTCACATCATCCAGCGGATACGGATAAGAGCTTTCATTTCGCGATTGAGTGTTTTGTCGACAGTCTGGACCGTGCGGAAAAGAGGCGGCATTGAACGTGGGCACAGAAAAAGAGGACCTTTTTTCTTCCATGCCAGAAAAAAAGGCGGTGATCACACTAGCAATCCCGACTGTCATCAGTCAGATTATTACCGTCATTTACAATATGGCAGATACGTTTTTTGTGGGGCAGATGGATGACCCTAACCAGGTGGCGGCGGCGACGCTCGCAATGCCGCTCTTTATGTTCATGACCGCCCTCGCAAACTTGTTTGGGATCGGTGGCGCAAGCTTTATTTCCAGATCTCTTGGAGCGAATGACAGAGAAAAAGCTTCGCACTGTTCTTCCTTCTGCATTTGGACAGCTGTCGCTGCCGCATTTATTTATGGTGTCTCTGTGCTTATCTTCCTTCCAGCCTTATTACCGGTTCTTGGCACAAATGATGGAACGTGGGAGTATAGTTCCGAGTACATATTTTGGACGATCGGCATCGGAGCCGTTCCTACGGTACTGAATCCTGAACTTGCTCATCTTGTAAGATCAGAAGGCTATTCGAAGCAGGCCAGCTTCGGTGTGGCGTTTGGTGGAATCCTTAATATGGGGCTTGATCCACTGTTCATTTTTACTTTTAATATGGAGATTGCGGGTGCGGCAATTGCAACCATGATTTCAAATACGGCTGCCGTAATTTACTTCTTTTGCTTTATCTATAAAATTAGGAATGTCAGCACAATAACAATGTCACCCAAACTGTATACACTGAAATATCATATCCCTGGGGAAGTGCTGGCGGTGGGACTGCCGAGCTTTATCATATCCATGATGGCTACCATATCGAATACTGTCCTCAATAACATTATCTCTACTTATTCAAATGAAGCCGTCGCCGGTATGGGAATCGCAAAGAAAATTGATTTAATGGCATTTGCCATTGCACAAGGCATGACTCAGGGAACGCTGCCTCTGATTGGATACAACTATACCTCAGGGAACAGAACAAGAATGATGTCAGTGATCAAAACACTGCTTTTTGCTTGCCTGATTGTATCTCTTTCCGGTATGACGATACTGCTCCTTACCGCTGCGCCGATTACGCGCCTATTCATTGATAATGCCCAGACGGTGCAATATGGGCGAACTTTTCTCAGAATTATTTGTCTTGCATGCCCAACAACGGCAATTAATTTTTTCGTTATTACGGTGTTTCAGGCAACTGGAAAAAAGATCCAGCCGATCATTCTGTCACTGCTGCGCAAAGGAACAGTTGATGTTCCTTTAATGTTTCTGTTCGATCATCTCATGGGTATAAGCGGAATAGCGTGGGCAACTCCGGCAGCAGACGTGGTCGCGCTTGTTGTGTCAGGCGCATTGGTGGTACCGTATTTGAAAAAACTCCGAATGGGCCAAGTTGAGCTGCGCTAAAGAATGAAACAGCATCATGCTGGAAAAATTTTTATTTCTGCGGCAGACGAAAATTAAATAGAATGTGGTGCTTTCATTTTGATGTGTACAGACTGATAAACTGAGGATAGATTATAGAAACCTCAGTTTGTCAGTCTTTCTTTATTTAATGCCAGTTAACGGCTTTGTTATCAGCATTAAACCATATCCTTTACTGCGTTTGCGACATCTCTTAATTTGTCCTTTCCTCCTTTGTTTCCGAAAAATCAGAATAACATTAACAAGTGGAATAATTTTGTGCTAATATAATATAAATGAAGAAAATACATACTCGGTTTTATGCATAGTTGTTCTGCTTGATTTTTTAGAGGGGGTAGAAAACATGTCTGGGTTGGGGTTAATTATTGCATTTATTATCGCAGTTATCGCCATGATTTTGGCAATCTCTAAACTTAAAATTCATCCATTCTTAGCTATTATGACCATTTCTCTGTTGCTGGGTTTAGTCGCGGGGATTCCTCTGGTCGATACGAAAAAAACAGATGGAACCACGGTGTTGGGACTTGCCAATGTAATTGGGGCCGGCTTCAGTGGCACTTTTACCAGCATCGGCATTGTTATTATTCTCGGTGCATTGGTCGGAACAATTTTGGAAGAGACGGGAGCTGCTTTTAAGCTCGCTGACATGGTAGTCCATGTGGTCGGACCAGATCACCCAGATGTGGCTATGTTGATCATGGGGTGGGTCGTTTCCATTCCTGTCTTCTGCGACAGTGGATTTGTGATTCTGAATCCAATCCGTAGGGCTCTGGTACAGCGTACCCGCAAAAGCAGCGTTGCAATGACGGTCTGTTTGGCAGGCGGTCTTTATGCTTCCCATGTATTTATCCCTCCAACACCGGGTCCGATTGCAGCGGCAAATTCACTCGGCATTGGTGACAATCTGCTCTTGGTTATGGGACTGGGCGTGCTTGTGTCCATCCCGGCGCTCATTGCTGCATATTTTTATGCAGGTCATATCAGCAAAAAAATTCGGGCTGCAGACGAAGCGGATGTGGAACCAGCTGATGGAGAAATCGCTAAAACATACGATGAAATTTTGAAGGAATATGGTCGGCTGCCCAATGGAGCACTTTCGCTTAGTCCAATCGTTGTTCCAATTCTTCTGATGGCTCTCGGTTCCATCTCTTCCATGGCGAAGTGGTCTGGCTTTGGGGCACATTTGTGTAATTTTCTTGGAACGCCGATTATTGCACTTGCTGTTGGCACACTGTTCGGAGTATGGCTTCTCGTGGATATGCATAAAATAGATCATTTTTATGACGTTACCGATAAGACTCTAAAAACGGTTGGCCCTATTCTTTTCATTACCGCGGCGGGCGGCGTTCTCGGAAAAGTGATAGCTGTTTCCGGGATGGTGCAGTACATCACATCCAATGCTCCGTTGCTCCAGAGCGTCGGGATTTTCTTCCCGTTCCTGCTCGCGGCAATTCTGAAGACCGCACAAGGTTCCTCGACGGTTGCTATTACCACCACGGCCGGTATTATGGCCCCGCTGATGGCCGTACTCGGGTTACAGTCTCCTGTTTCTACGGCGCTGACAGTGATGGCAATCGGTGCAGGTGCTATGACCGTATCGCATGCAAATGATTCTTACTTTTGGGTTGTCACAAATTTTGGCTCCATGACGCCGGAACAGGGATATAAGACACAGACGATGAACACGCTAGTAGAAGGTCTCGCATCTATGGTCGGTGTATTTGTCCTTTCTCTGATTCTGCACTGATATCAGGGAAATGTGTTCGTCAGGAATCATTGCATGAATGGGGGAAATTCGTTTAATGAAAAAGATCATACTGATACCGGATTCTTTTAAAGGGACGATGTCTTCGTCTGAAGTTTGCAGCATTATGAAGAAAGCAATACTGAATTATTTTCCCGACGCCAAGGTACTCAGTATCCCCGTAGCCGATGGTGGTGAGGGCAGTGTGGATGCTTTTCTTTCCGCTGTTGGTGGGAAGAAGGTTCCCCTTGTTGTAAAAGGACCATATTTTGAAGATATCCCGGCTTTCTATGGGGTGCTCCCAGATGGAACTGCCGTGATAGAAATGGCAGCGGCTGCAGGACTGCCATTGGTCGGTGAAAATCGTTCTGCTGGCAAAACCACCACCTTCGGTGTGGGGCAGTTGATTGCGCATGCCGCGAAATCCGGCTGTCACAAAATCATTGTCGGTTTAGGCGGCAGTGCGACGAACGATGGAGGCGCAGGAGCTGCAGCTGCGCTGGGGATCCGTTTCCTCGATGAAGGAGGGCACGAGTTTGTTCCTGTCGGGGAAACGCTTGGAAAGGTTACTTCTATTGATACGATTGGATTGAATGCTGTCCTCAAAGACATTGATCTCATCACAATGTGCGACATTGATAATCCACTTTGCGGTCCCCATGGAGCTGCAGCCGTATTCGGACCCCAAAAAGGGGCTTCTGAAGAGGAAATCCGTCTGCTGGACCAAAATCTCAGTCATCTGGCTGAAATTATCCAGCGCGATCTTGGGAAAAACATTCGCTTTCTTCCAGGCTCAGGAGCGGCAGGCGGAATGGGCGGCGGCATGACCGCATTTTTTGATAGCCGTCTACAGGCAGGAATCGAGACTGTATTGGACATTGTTGGATTTGATGATAAGGTCCGCGGCGCAGATCTTGTGTTCAGTGGAGAAGGAAAATTGGACTCTCAATCTCTCAGAGGAAAAGTTATCGTTGGGGTAGCCCGCCGCACCAAGAAACAGGGGGTCCCGCTTATTGCTATTGTCGGCGACATTGGTGACCAGATTGAAAATATTTACAGAGAAGGGGTCAGCGCTGTCTTCAGTATCAATCGCGTAGCGGTTCCCTTTTCAGAAGCAAAACAGCGTTGTAAGGAAGATCTGGCGCTTACGATGGATAACCTTATGCGCTTTTTCACGATGCTGCAAAAACATCCAGATCTGCAATGAAGGGATTCCGTTAAAGCTGTTGCAAGATTTTGTTTTGTGACAGCACCTAAATGAATATTAGGGATACCCATCAAGAAGGAAAGTCAAGAATCACGATATGAAGTTTTGAGTACCTTTTATATGCAAATAGATGCTCCTTAAATCAGAAACGCTGTGACTTGTAAGTCACAGCGTTTCTGATTTTTATAGTAAGTAGGAAGGGTAAGCAGAATTTAAGATTTTGATTAGTTTATAATTAAAGTTAATGCAGCAATGCAACCATAATTCGTGGTAATATAACCAGGCCTACAGTAGCAATTGGCTGGCATGCTGCGTAGAAAGCGGCTACTTTGTCATTCCCAGAAACCAACATAAGCGCATTAAGTGCAGGTGCTGAAGTCATAGCACCTGTGGTTGCTCCAAGGGAAGCAAAGAGAGGCATTTTGAATAGATACCTAGATACAACAAATGCAGCCAGTATGGCAACAGCGCTCATTAATACGCCTACCAAGAATAATGTTATACCATACTGAGATAAGGTGGATACAAATTTCGGGCCAGCAGCAGCACCGTTTGCTAAAAGGAAAAGAGAAATTCCAAAATCACGCATGGGGACCAATGTGGTTTTAGGTGCTTGAAAATTGATTTTTCCGATTTTGCCGATGGCAGATATGACGATACCTGCTATGATTGCGCCGCCGCCGTTGCCCAATGAAAATGCTAAGCCGTTTCCTAAAGGAATTGCAATTGCTCCAAGCATCACGCCGAAAGCAATTGTAATGCATACTACAAAAACGCCCGGGGCATCCATTGTAATCAGTTTTGCATTTTTTAGTCCGGCCAAACGTTTAGATATAGGTGGGTCTGGTATTTTGGCATTTTATTCCTCAACATTTGCTTTGAAAAGCTTTGGAATAATCTGCACAAATAGCACAATACTGATGATACCGAATACATACGCAAGTGCATAGCCTACACCTGCTGCCGAATCAGAGCCTACAATTTCCAATGTAGAAGTCAGCGAAGCTGTGCAGGTAAGTGCGCCTGCCATAACGCCAAGTGATAAATCAATTGGAAGATTGAATATTTTTACTGCCATGGCGATTGTTACTCCGGCAGATAAAAGAATAGCAAGAGTGGTTGCTATAAATCCCCAAAAATTAGCCTTTATGTTTGTTACAAAAGAAGGACCAGCTGAAAGTCCTACACAGCCTAAGAACATAACAAGTCCTATGGAACCCAGCACACTAGGAATTTGCATTCCGAAGCTGCCAAGAATCAGGGCTACAATTAAGACACCGGATGTCCCAAATTTAAGCCCACCAAAAGATATTCGTCCAAATAGATACCCCAATGCCAATGCAAGAAAGGCCATAAAAACGCTATTGCTTAAAAGCTTGGTTAAAAAACCCATATTTTTGTTTCCTCCATATCATATTTCATGTTATTATCTCGCTTCTTACGCAAAAATATAAGTTGCCCTAAAAACTCATGATGCTTAGTAATAACTTTTCTAAATCCCTGGCCAGAAGGCGTTTCGCTTTTGAGTAGCAAACCGGCGAAAGTGAAAATTAATACGATAATCACCGAGCGAAACGTTATGTGGATTTCATCACCTCCTAGGGGCCAAAATATATCATTTTAATTAGGCAGTAGAACAACTTTGACAATGGTCCTATCTATTATACAGCAATTACAGCGATTTGCACAATATATTAATCAATTTTATGTTAATTTAACAATAAAAAGGGTAGGAAAACTTATGATTTGTAAGTAAGTAAATAAAAAAACCACCAGAATAGCTCCAATAAGATGAATTTTACAAAGAAATCATTTTTAAGGGGCAAAACCTGATGGTTTAAAAAAATATATTAAATTTTATGTTTTGCAGCCTAATCTAAATACTTGTTTATGCTGGGGGTGTGTAATCGGTTCATAGAAGCGAAAGTTTCCGTGAAACATCAAATTATGGATTCTCAGTATTTTGAAAATCATAGACGCGCTGATAGTCTTTCGTATTGGGAACTTTTGCAACCAGGGATTGATGGCGTGAGAGCAGTCGGCAAAGTGGGTAGACATCTACCCAGATTTCATTATCGCTTTCTTTCTGAGACTCGTCAAAAACCAGCTCTAGTCCGAAATGAAGATGAGGTTGTGTAATATTGTTGACATTTTCTTTGGTGCTGTATCCGGTGTGACCAAGATAGCCAATTACATCTCCTGCCTTAACAGAAGAACCGACTTTTAAATCGGATTGATAAGGATAATTCTGCCGTAGATGTGCGTAATAATAATAGCGCTGTTTGTCAAAACTCCGGATTCCAATCCGCCAGCCTCCATATTGATTCCACCCGAGAGCTTCGACTGTTCCACTTTCTACGGCAATAATAGGAGTTCCGATTTGTCCCATCATATCATGTCCAAGATGTTGTCGACGATAGCCATAAGTACGGCTTACTCCAAAATCATCAAATTCAGAATATGGAAACCCTTTTGCAATAGGAGAATAGGCAGAAAGACCGTATTTTTGTTCCCAGCGCTTTCCGTTCGGAGCGGATTCATCAGGGACTTCTTCTTCAAAATTTCCGACTAGTCCATCTAGAACGGCACCATATGCTTTTCGATAATAAGAATAATAAGAGAGCCCTTCGGATAGTTCGGAAACAGAGGAACCATTTTGCAGTTTTTCAGCGTCTTTATCCAAGTGTTTTGGAGAAGAGCTTGTAAATTTTCCACCGGTGCGGGCGGCTTCTAAACTTAAAAGGTCTACCCAGTTAACCGGTTTATTTTCTTTATTTCCCTTTATATCGAGAGAAAGTGCACGATCCAGAGATTCAAAGTTGACATTAAATTCTACATAGTGAATAAAATCTTTTTTGGTTTCCGGTGTAGTGGCTGCATTTTGGACGGTTCTATTGCACAGATCAAAAATTCCGAAACAGATCAGAAAAGTCAGAATAAAAAATCCTACAAAGAAAATTTTCTTTTTTTTAAAAATCCGAATCATGAGATTCCCTCCCAATAAAACGCTTTCTAAAAAATTTATGAGAGGGAAAAGAAATCTATGCCTTCTTCAAAAGATGCTGACGATTGTTTATTTAATGAAATAAGAATATATTTAGAAATCCATTTATAGAAAATTATAGAAAATCAGACGGATTTTATAAAATTGAATCCTATTGCGTGGTACACTTGTGTCTTTTTGACGGTTTCTTTTTGAGGCGGATACATGTATAATTAAACCGAATTTTAGGTTTAAGATAAAATAAAAGGAGAGAATATTTTGCGCGAAGAAGAAAAAGCACTAAAACGAGTGCAGAAACTTTGTGAGAGACTGCGAAGAGATGGTTGTGCTTTGCTTGCAATTGATGGTCGCTGCGGAAGTGGAAAGACAACTTTAGCGGAATATTTGCACCAACAATATGAGTGTCCGGTGGTTCATATGGATGATTTTTATCTGCCGAAAAATCACAGAACAAAAGAACGTCTGCAGATACCAGGTGGAAATATTGATTGGGAACGCTTTCTGCAGGAGGTGCTGCGCCCGCTAAGGACCGGAAAACCAGCGGTTTATCGGCCTTATAATTGCAAAGAGAATACATTCGGAGAGCCTAAAACAACTTGCCCAGGGCCCTTGACAATTATTGAGGGATCCTATAGTCTGCATCCGAGTCTGCGGGTGTTCTATGATGATGAAGTGTTTTTGACCGTTTCCAAAGAGGAACAGGAAAAGCGAATTTTGAAACGCAGCAATCCGGAAATTTTACAGCTTTATAAAAAAAATTGGATTCCGATGGAAGAACGTTATTTTTCTAACTATCGAATTGCAGAAGGATGTAGTTTAGTGTTGGATACAACCGAGTATCAGGCACTTTCTTTTTAAAAAGACGGAGAAAGGAAATTTTTATGAAAAAAAGAGCAACTGTGCCGTTAACAATTTCTGCGCTCTGCTTGGCTGGCGGTGTTATTTTGCCGCAGGCATTTCATTTTTTACCAATTCCAAATGCAGGGGGGATGCTGTGCCCAATGCATATTCCGGTTTTGCTTTGCGGAATCCTTTGTGGATGGCCATGGGGACTTTTATGCGGTATTTTAACACCGCTTTTGTCAAGTATGATTACCGGAATGCCGCCTTTGTTTCCTACGGGGGCTTCCATGATTTGTGAGCTTGCAACTTATGGAATTCTCTCTGGGCTTTTTTATCAGATTACACAGGGGAAGATCTATGCGACCCTTTTTCCTGCCATGCTGGGCGGCCGATTTGTAATGGGAATTTCCAGTTTGCTGTTTTATAATCTTGCAGGAAAAGGTTATACATTTGAACTCTTCCTTACTTCTGCTTTTGTTACAGCATTGCCCGGAATCCTTTTGCAGTTGACACTGATTCCGCTTTTGGTCGTAATCCTAAAAAAATCCAAACTTTTTCCCGCTCAACAGAATTCTTAATCTTATACTTAAAAAGATCCGTTTCACATAAAAATATGCGAAACGGATCTTTTTTTCTGCCTTTATATTACCACAAATTGGGCCTTTTTTCAAGTCTTGTTTTTTTCTTCCTAAGGGTGTAAGAAGAATATTAGGGGGGATCACACATGAAATCGGATTTTACAATGATACCCAAAAAGCGTGAAAAAAAAGAACTGATCGGATTAATGCAGGGTTGCAATCAGATAACGGAGAGATTCGGACTTTCTCTTTCGGAGAAACAAATTCAAAATCTGGAGGAGCACCGGATAAAAGCACTTCAAAATACTGGGCGGATTGAATTTGGCGAGGGAATTTTAAAAAAACTCGCCTATGCATTTTGCGATTCTCCATTTCTGCTTCCGAATTCCTATGAGGAGACTTTAATTGAACTGCAGGATTTGTTCTATTATTTTAAAACAGAGTCTATGGAAAGGATTTCTGACGATGAATTGATTGAAGTCATGAAGGAAGTTTATAACGGAAAAGCACAGGGCTCTCTTTCTTATCTTTCGCAGACAGCCTTGGAGGATCTTTGTCGAAATCTTCGATTTGATTCATCTGATTCTATGCAAGGGAGGGATCCTCAAAAATGACAGGGACACTTCGGTTTACAGAAAAAGGATTTTTTCCTGATCCATCTGATTCTGCACTTTCAGAAGAAAGCCTTCCTTTTCAAACATCAATCTGGCAGATTTTGAAAAGGCAGGTGCGCCTTTATACAATGGGAGAAAGCAGCTCTTTACCAAAAGAAACAGTCGAAGAACTTTTTTCATCCATTTGTTTCCTGATCGATCTGGGTGCTGCTCCAAAAGGAAAAGAGCAGCCCTTGAAGCTGCAAAATATGAATGCAGAGGAGCTTTTTGAGCTTGGAAAGAAGCGGGCCGAATGGGAAGTTCGAAGAGGAAAGAGACTTTGGAAAACTGCTTGTATGAGTGCGCCAAAAATTTCGAATCGATCCCTTTTTGATACGCTGCAGGGGATCGGCGTCTTTTGGAAACAGTATGATGTTCGTTTCTTTGCACATCAGATTCCTTGCTATATTGACTATCAGTTAATGAATCCAGTTTCAGAGTCTCTTTCTGGAATTTGTTATCTTAACGAATACCTTCATCGCCTTTTGATTGAGAATCGCTTTTTGCTTCATTTTGATGTAGAGCAAATTCGAAAGCTTTTAAAAGCAGTTGAGCTGGATTATCAGGAACTTTTCATCAATCTTACAGAGCCGGTTGTGATACAGGCAATTGGACTTTCTATCCTGAAAAAAGAACCGTATGCACTTGATTTGTCACCGCAAGACCTGGAGCAATTGCAGCTGTATTTGCAGCCTTTATCAGAAAAAGAAATGCGTCAAGTACTTTCTGATGCGGCTTTATGGCTTTGCGAATCATTGAAAATAGCGGGAACTGACGACTGTGCATATTTTTTAAAGACAGCACAAGATGCTTTTCCGAGGCTCAGTGCAGCCTGTTGCGCAAAACAATTACAGAACCTTTTTCCGCATATTGCTTAAAAAATATCTATTAAAATAAAGAATGCAAAATAAGAAAGCACTTTTCATCTTGTTAAAAAATGAAAGGTGCTTTCTGTTTTTATTTTAGTTTTGGAAAGATTAGGCGGGATGATCGGGTCCTTCATTTGAGGTGGAAGGATGAAGTTCTTCGTGCATCTGAGAATCCTGCATGGCCTTGTGCTTATCTTTCTCGCAAATGCCAAAGGTCACAACAAAAAGATATTTACGAATGGCAAAAAGTCCTGCAACTGCAATTACACCCACCAGATTATCGAGTGCGCTGTGATGATAAATAATGATCTGCCGGGCAACCGCAAACAGCAAAACGTCTAAAACTGCAGCAGGTGTTTGGCGGACTAGCATTTTTACAAATTCCAGTCCCACAACCATTGACATAATGTTTGCAAAGAAAGTTTCAAATTTAGATTGGTCTACATCACCGTTTGTAAATATATAGACGGCCATATGAAAAATTCCCATGGCCACAGCTGCGATGATGATAAGAGATGTAACAATTTCGAGCAGATGGCTTAGTTTTGAGATAACTGGGCGCATTTTTTCCCGCATGAGAAATAACTCCTTTTCAAGTATCTTTTATCATTAGGATTTGCTTTGTGCCGATTGCCAAAAGTAAGAATCCGATTGCATTAGATATGCACAAAATTTTCTTCTAATTTTCAAATCAGAAGTACAAAATTATTATAACAGACGCGCCGCAAAAGACGCAAGAATTTTTTTAAAATTTTCAAAAACTGTTTTAAGAAAAGAAAATCCACGAAATTAGTTGTCTAATAGCACAAAAAATCACATGAATTAAAAAAATTTTTTCGGAATAAGAGCCTTAAAGAAATTGAAATTAAAGAGATTCTTTCTGGGAATTTGACTTTTTCAGGTCAAGTTTTATAATGAAAAAGTAAATTTAATGGACTAAAAGAATGGATTAAGAGAATCAAAGGAGAGCGTTTTTCGTTGAAAAAGGGTTACATTTATATTTTATTGACGACTTTAATTTTCAGTTCAATGGAAGTCATGTTAAAAATGACGAATGGAATTTTTCATCCGCTACAGATTACAGCATTGCGCTTTTTAGTTGGTGGGCTAGTGCTGGTTCCTTTTGCAGTACGGATATTTAAACAGAAACATATTACGTTGAATGGGAAAGATATTCTTTGCTTTGCAGGATTGGGCTTTCTAGGGGTGTTCCTTTCCATGGGCCTTTATCAGATGGCAGTACAGGAGACAAAAGCGTCTGTTGTGGCAGTGCTTTTCAGCAGCAATCCAATCTTTGTGACAATCTTAGCGTTCTTCTTGTTGAGTGAACCAATTCGCAAACATCATGTGCTGGCACTGATCCTCGATATTATTGGAATTGTTGTCCTTATAGACCCGCTTCATAATACATTAAGTCCTTTGGGAATTGTTTTGAGTCTTGCAGCAACCCTGCTTTTCGCATTTTATGGGGTTTGGGGAAAGCGCAGTTGTGCCCGCTTCGGGGGAGTGGTGGTTACCTGCATGAGCTTTTTACTGGGCAGCGTCGAAATGTTTCTTATGATGGGCATTACTCATATTCCGGCGGTGGCTCAATCGGCGCAGCAGGCAGGATTCGGAAAGCTTTTTGCAAATATTCCATTCTTTAGTGGGATTACTTTGTCTGTTTTGCCGTTGTTCCTTTTTATTTGTATTGTTAATACCGGGGTCGGTTTTGCTTGCTATTTTAAAGCTATGGAAATGACAAGTGCCCACGAAACTTCACTTGTGTTTTTCTTTAAGCCGATCATTGCACCGCTTTTCGCATTGGCAATTCTCGGGGAAGAGATTTCTTTGTCGATGATGCTTGGGATCGTCTTCATCCTTCTTGGATCACTTTCTTCAATCTTGCCGACGCTCTTAAGTATTCGGAAAAAAGAGCAGGTTGATTCTTAAAATAGTACAGAGAAAACAAAATGTGAAATGGTCTTAAAAGCGAATTGGTACTTTTGCTATTATCCGTAAGGACCTTTTTGTGACTTTTGCAAATAAAACCAAATTTTGTCGAAATAGTTTCAAAATAATCACAAAAAGTAACAAAAAAAATATCATTGTTCTCTATAGGAATAATAATAGCAGCAAATTATAGTATTATGTAAAACAAAATAGACAATTATTTTTATGTTCATTTTACTTGAAATATTCCACTTTGAGAATCATCAGTTTAAATGAAAGAGAGGTCTTTTTGCAATGAATCAAAACCAGCATCGCCCAATGCGGACGGTCATTGCCTTTCTAATTGCGTCGACTATGGCGTTTACCCCTTGCTTGACAGCTTTTGCAGAGGATACCGGTGATACAACAGATCTGGATGCTTTGCGTCAACAGCAGCAAACATATGCTGCCCAAAAAGCAGATAATGATTCAAAAATTGCCTCTTTAAAAGAAGATCAGAGTCAGAAAGAAGCATACCAGCAGACATTACTGGATCAGAAACGCGTTGTAGAAGGTCAGATTTCTACCAGTATTGCTCAAATTGATGCATTGGACAAGCAGATTAAAGACAAAGAGGCTGAGATCTCGGACAAGCAGACGGCGGTCAGTGAAGATATTTCTCTTTTAAAGGAACGCCTTTATGCGCTTTATGTTTCCGGAGAAGCCAGCAATATGGAAATTTTGCTTTCTTCTCAGAATCTTAACGATCTTTCGGATAAGATTGAAGCACTGCAGATGGTTACAAAGCACGACACAGATTTGATTGGCCGGCTAAAAGGAGAACTTTCAGATGTTGAAGCCGCAAAGCAGACCGTCGAATCGGACAAGCAGGAAGCAACAAATGCGAAAACGGCTTTGGATGAGCGCCAGCAAGAGCTAACGCAGCTTTCGAATGAAACAGGGCAAGCAATTCAGCAGATTAGTTCTTCTGCTTCCTCTCTGGAAGATCAAAATGCACAGTTAGCTCAGAAAGAGGCGGAAGCTTCGGCTGCGATTGATAGCTGGATGGCAAATTATTATGCACAGCGTCAAGCCCAATCTCAGACGAATAACAACAATACATATCAAAGCGGATCCGGTGATTCGAATCAAGGCTCTAATAATACTTCTGGGAATCAAGGAAATTCCTCCAGCAGCGGCCTGATTTGGCCGGCACCTTCTGCTCATACGATTACGACCGGATTCGAATATCGCTGGGGTGCTTTCCATAACGGCTATGACCTTTCCGGTTCCGGTGTTTACGGAACTAGGATTGTAGCAGCGGCAAGCGGTACGATAGCTTATGTTTCCTCTGGTTTCGGAGACGGATATTATGGTTGTAGAGATGGCGGCGGATTTGGAAACTATGTCATTATCGATCACGGGAATGGGCTTTCCACTTTGTATGGACATATGCAGTCTGTTTCGGTTAGTGTTGGACAAAGTGTTTCTCAGGGACAGGTAATCGGAGCCCTTGGAACAAGCGGCAGCAGTACCGGACCGCATCTGCATTTTACCGTTTATAAAAACGGTACTGCGGTGGATCCTGGAAATTATATTTAATCTAAATTGGTTTTAAAAGGACCGGGCAATTTAGCCCGGTCCTTTTTGGGATTTTATTGGCGTTTTGTATCTTTCCATATCGCGAAAATCATGGTATACTTTTAAAGATAATGAATCAAATTTGAATGAAGGGAGATCGGAGTATGAAAAAACGGATTGCTATTTTAGCCGTTTCCCTTTGCTTTTTACTTTCTGGCTGTTCCTTTCCAGCGTTGGACCCTCAGAATCTGATGACACCGCCGCGCCCAACAGGAGAACGGGCACAGATTCATGATCTTTTAACGCAAGAGGCAGGTTCCAATGTTACCTTGAGCTATCCTGGAGCGGGCGATTATCGATCTGCCATTTTGCTTCATAATATTTTGGGGGATGACAGCGAAGAAGCAATGGCTTTTTATAAAACTCCTTCCGATACAAATGATGGAAGCAAGGCTATTTCTGGAACAAATCTGCTCTTTATGACAGAGAAAGACGGCAAATGGGAATTGGCCGGAAAGTTTCAGAATGCAGCTTCTCATGTGGACCGTGTGTGCTTTGGCGATTTGGATGGCGATGGAATGGACGAGGCAATTGTCGGCTGGGGCGACAGTACAGCGGGTCTAAGTAATTTAACCGTTTATTCTGGGAAAAGCGGAAAGATCACAGAAGAAAAATTGAGCCAAACTTATAATGAATTGATTGTTCAGGATTTTGATGGGGATGGCATTGATGAACTAATGACTATTTCAATGAATCCGCATCAGCCGATTGTTGCTTCTCTGTTTCGGTTAAAAGATGGTGCAATGCAGATGATGGATAGTATAAAGCTGGATTCCAGTGTTTCTGCAATTACAAATGTGATTACCGGAGATATCAGTGCAGGACAAAAGGGCGTTATTTTGGACGGGACCATGAGTAATAATATGATCACCGAGATCCTTTACTGGGATGCAAAGGATCAGTGTTTGATGGCTCCGCTTTACGAGACAAATACGATGAAAAACTCGGCATTGCGCAGCGTTACCGTTTCCAGTCAGGATATCGATGGGGATGGTTTGCCGGAGGTTCCGTTTGTCAGTTTGCTGCCGGCCTATGCGGGGCAGAGCTCTGACGATGTAGGCAATTTAATTTCCTGGCAGAAATATGATAGTTCCAAAGGGATTTTTACGCAGGCGCAGCTGATGGTTCGAAATTCGAGCGATGGGTATTCTTTTTCTTTGCCGGATTCGTGGAGTAAAAACGTAACGACAGAGAGAACCTATGATAGAAGCCTCACTTTTTATGAACTGGATCGGCAGAAGGAAGATTCTCGGGGAGATGCACTTTTAACAATTCGGGCTTTTTCACAGGCAGATTGGAACAATCAGAATGGAACACAAGGATATACCGAATTCCAAAAAAATGGAGATCTGGTATTGGCAGTTACTTGTCCGCAGACACATTCATCTCTGCGAATTTCTGTTTCAGAAGCTCTGGGACGAATGAAGCTTTTGAACAATGGCGGTTGAAAACGGAGAGACGATATTGGAGGAATTAGTATGAAAAGAATTTTGGTAGCCGAGGATGAACAGGCAATCCGCGAATTTGTTGTCATTAATCTCAAACGCGCCGGATATGAGGTGTGCGAAGCTGAAAATGGGGACCAGGCACTGGAAGTTTACCAGCAAAACGACGGCAATTTTGATGTTGCGGTTTTGGATATTATGATGCCGGGGGATCATGATGGGCTTTCCGTCTGCAAAGAGCTGCGCAAATCGAATGGGACGATTGGCATTATCCTTCTTACTGCGCGCACACAGGAGATGGATAAGGTCAGTGGATTAATGATGGGAGCAGACGATTATGTGACGAAACCCTTTTCTCCCAGCGAATTGGTAGCTAGAGTAGATGCAATTTATCGCAGAGTGGCATTGGCAAAAAACCGGACGGAAGAAAATTTCAAGGAAGAGCTGCATTCCGGAGAATTTGCACTCAACCTGCGCAGCCGTACCTTGTTAAAAGGACAGCACCCGATTGAGCTGACACAGGTGGAATTTCAGATTATGGAATTCTTTTTCAGCCATCCGCAGGAAGCATTGGATCGTTCTGAGATTTTGAAGCATGTCTGGGGAGAAGCTTATTATGGAGAGGAAAAAATTGTCGATGTAAATATTCGGCGTCTTCGTATGAAGGTGGAAGATGAGCCGAGTAATCCGAAACATATTATAACGGTCTGGGGCTTAGGGTATAAATGGGAAGCCTAAAAGATTTGATTCGAGAAAGAGATGCGCTCAGTGAAGAAGAAAAACGCTTTCAGCAATAATGCGAACGGAATTGCGCGCAGATGGATTCTGAACAGTTTAGGCATCATTGTATTGATCTTTGTGGCGTTTATTATTATCTTGTCAGTAGGAGTGCGCAGTTATATCTATAACAGCATTCAAACAACACTTGATGGACGCAGCGGAGAATTAACCAATGTATTTGCTGATTATGGCAGACGCTCTGCAGAAGAGTTCAGTACAGCTGCACGTAAATATGTAGAGAATTTTCCAGAAAAAGAGAATATGGAATTGATGGTTCTCAATTCTAACGGAAAGATCATTATTACGAGTGTTGGGTTTGCACCGGATCAAAAACAGCCAATGCCGGATTATGATTCGGCACTAAGCGATCCCAACGGTTATGGTACTTGGACGGGTTCCCTTTCCAGCGGGGAAAAGATTTTGGCGGTTACCCGTGTAATGCATAATGATGATGGGAATACGGTGGGCGCAATTCGCTATGTGGTATCGTTGGAAAATGCGGACCGACAAGTCTTTTTAATGGTCTGTATTTTAATCTTAATTGGCCTTGTAATCATCTGTTTTGTAGTCATTTCCAGTTCCTATTTTATGCAGTCGATTTTGGAACCGATTCGGGAAATCAGCGCTACGGCGAAAAGAATTGCACAAGGCGATTTTAAAGCCAGAATTACAGCTCCTCATGAGGAAGATGAGTTAGGGCAGCTTTGTGAAACCATCAACGATATGGCGCAGGAACTGGGAACTTCGGAACGGCTTAAAAATGATTTTATTTCTTCCGTTTCTCACGAATTGAGAACACCTTTGACAGCCATTCAGGGATGGGCAGAGACACTTCAGAGCGGTGGCCTTGATCAAGAATCATTCAATAAAGGCATGGACGTTATTATCCACGAATCGGAACGCCTTTCCGGAATGGTGGAGGAGTTGCTTGACTTCTCCAGAATGCAGTCCGGCAGAATGACTCTCGTGATGGATAAAATCGATATTTTGGCAGAACTTGGCGAAGCCGTTTATATGTTTAGTGAACGTGCAAAAAATGAACATAAATTTTTGCTTTATGAAGAACCGGAAATGCTTAGCCCCGTTTTGGGAGATATCAACCGTCTCCGTCAGGTGTTTGTCAATGTGATTGACAATGCACTTAAATATACATCGGAGGGGGGAACGGTAAACATTTCTGCTACCGAAACCGATGGATTTATTCAGGTAATTATCAGCGATAATGGCTGCGGAATTCCAAAAAAAGATTTGCCGAATGTCAAAAAGAAATTTTATAAGGCAAATCAAACTGTCCGAGGAAGCGGTATCGGGCTTGCCCTTGCTGATGAGATCATGCGTCTGCATTCCGGCAGCCTTGAGATAGAATCACAGGAGGGGCAGGGAACTGCCGTAACCATTACGATTCCAA
Source organism: Ruminococcaceae bacterium BL-4 (assembly GCA_902809935.1). Taxonomy (NCBI): domain Bacteria; kingdom Bacillati; phylum Bacillota; class Clostridia; order Eubacteriales; family Oscillospiraceae; species Ruminococcaceae bacterium BL-4. The sequence goes on from LR778134.1 coordinate 1,413,119, forward strand.
CCCTTCAGAAGTTGGAACGCCATGTGGAAGAAGAAAGGAATCTTTCCTAAATGAATAAAAGAGCAAAACGCTATACTTCGATTGGCGGAGAAGCTTTGATCGAAGGAATCTTGATGCGCGGCCCCAAGAGAATTGAAGTTTCAGTACGTACGCCTGACGGGACAATTGACAGCGAAGAGCTGCACTATCAGCCGCTGCGGCAAAAGTATCCAATTTTAAAGGCACCAATCTTAAGAGGAGTTGCGTCTTTTATCGAAAGTATGTCTATGAGCTTTCAGGCACTCAATATGGCTGCGGATAAATCGGGCATGACGGATACAGAAGAGGAAAGTAAATTTGATCGTTGGCTCGAATCCCATTTTGGAGAGAAAACAAGCAATTTCATCATGACGATTGGCATGATTTTAGGCTTTGTTTTGGCAATTGTACTTTTTATCCTTCTGCCCTCGGTCCTCTTTAATCTTTTCCAAAAGGGAGTAGGAGAAGGAATCGCTCCATGGAGGAGCCTCTTTGAAGGAATTTTGCGAATTTTGATCTTTTTAATTTATCTGATTTTATGCAGTCACCAAAGTGATATTCATCGAATGTTTCGTTACCATGGAGCAGAACATAAAACCATTTTTTGTTATGAGCATGGATTGCCGTTAACCGTAGAGAATGTGAGAAAACAAAAAAGGTTTCACCCGCGCTGTGGTACCAGTTTTATGGTGCTGATGATTTTGGTGGGAATTATAGTTGGCTTTTTTATTCCATTTACCAATCCATTTTTGCGGACTTTCGTAAAATTGCTGTGCATTCCACTTGTAATGGGACTTGGCTTTGAATTGATTCGTCTCTGCGGATTTTATGATAATTTCTTTACCAGAATCGTCGCGGCACCGGGCCTTTGGATGCAGCGCATTACGACAAAAGAGCCGGATGACTCGATGATTGAAGTTGCTATTACGGCGATGAAAGCAGTCATTCCGGGTAACGGTGAAGATATGGTGGAAGTAAGATGACAAACCGGGAAGCATATCGAAAAGCAAAATCAATTTTAGAGAGGGCAGGAAAAGACAGCCCCGCTTTTGATACCGCCTGCCTTTGCGAAAAATTTCTGGGGCTTTCTAGAGAGCAGCTGCTGATTTCCGGCGAAGCGGCCGCAGACCCCGATGGGGTCAAAGCGTTGCTTTCGGCGGCACAGTCTCGTGCCGCCGGGCGGCCGCTGCAGTATCTTTTGGGGGAATGGGAGTTCTTAGACCTCAAACTGAAAGTTGGAGAAGGAGTTCTCTGCCCTCGGGAGGAAACCGAAGAACTTGTGCACATTGCGGCAGAGAGGATTCCTCAAAACGGACGTGTGTTGGATCTCTGTGCTGGAACCGGAGCTGTAGGATTAGGACTTGCCTCTTTGCGCTCAGATCTCAAAATCCTTTGCGGAGAAAAATTTCCGAAAGCGTTTTTCTATCTTTTGCAGAATATAAAAAGTTACCCAGACTATCGGGTAGATGCCTGTCGGATGAACCTTTTTTCAAAGGACGATGCCAAGAGAGTAGGGATTCTGAACGGACTTTTATGTAATCCTCCTTATGTCCGTTCTGCGGAAATTGCAGATCTTCAGCCGGAGGTGCAGCAAGAGCCCCGTACCGCGTTGGACGGCGGAGAAGATGGCTTGCTCTTCTATCGCGCGTTATGCAGCATCTGGGTGCCGCAGGTTGCGCCAAATGGAGTGGTTGCTGTTGAAATTGGAGAAGAAGAAGGACAAGCGGTTTTAAACCTTTTTCAAAAATCCGGCCTTCAAAATTTACAGCTTTTACAGGACTTTAATGAACTTCCTAGAGTTGTGATTGGAGTTGTCCCAATTTTGTAAATAAGTTACGAATATTTGTTCGAAATGTTGATTTTTAATATCTTTTCAAGTATACTTGAAAAGATAAAATATAAGGAAGAGTTCCCATTGCGGACTTGTGAAAAGGAGAATGATTATATATGGCAACGGATAAAAATACTGCACTGCAAACTGCGCTGGCACAGATTGAAAAACAGTTTGGCAAAGGAGCTGTTATGCGTCTGGGCCAAAATGAAGCGATGCATGTAGAGGCAATTCCGACCGGTTCCCTTTCGCTGGATTTAGCATTGGGAATCGGCGGACTTCCCCGTGGCAGAATTGTGGAGATCTATGGACCTGAAAGCTCCGGTAAGACAACCTTAGCACTGCACTGTATTGCAGAAGGGCAGAAGGCCGGCGGCAATGCGGCATTTATTGATGTGGAACATGCGCTTGATCCGATTTATGCGGCGGCTTTGGGAGTCGATGTAGACAGCCTTTTGGTTTCGCAGCCGGATACTGGTGAACAGGCACTGGAAATTACAGAGGCATTGGTGCGTTCCGGTGCAATCGATGTAATTGTCGTAGACTCTGTGGCTGCATTGGTGCCGCGCGCTGAAATTGAAGGCGAAATGGGCGACAGCCACGTTGGACTGCAGGCGCGCTTGATGAGTCAGGCTTTGAGAAAGCTTGCAGGTGCAATCAGCAAATCAAACTGTGTAGCAATCTTTATTAACCAGCTGCGCGAAAAAGTTGGCGTTGTTTACGGAAATCCAGAGGTTACTCCCGGTGGTCGTGCCCTGAAATTTTATTCTTCCGTACGAATCGATATTCGCAAGATTGAGACGCTGAAAAACGGTACCGAACAGATTGGTTCCCGCACTCGCGCGAAAGTGGTAAAAAATAAGATTGCACCACCATTCCGTCAAGCTGAATTCGATGTTATGTATGGACAAGGCATTTCAAAAGAGGGAGAACTGGTCGACCTTGCCGTAAAACTGGATATTATCCATAAGAGCGGCTCTTGGTTTTCTTATAAGGATCAGCGCCTTGGTCAAGGACGCGATAATGTAAAAAAATATTTTCTTGACAACCCAGAATTTGCGGCAGATATTGAGAAGCAGATTCGGGAACATGCAGATCAGCTTTATGCTCGAACAGTGCCGGTAAGAACGTCAGCCGCACATCCGGTTGAAGTTCCTCCCACTGCTGAGAAGAATGAGACTCAAAATCACGAAAAGAAGACATCTTCTCGTGGAAAGCCAACTAATATTGATATTGAAGCTGACTAAGAGCTTAAACTTTTTCATTGGAGAGAGGTTTCTTACAATTGGAACTGACAGCGATGGAGCCGCGTCGACATCGAAAGACAGCACTGTTTTTTGATGGGGAGTTTGCACTGAACATTGATACCGAAACACTTTTAAAATCCGGCTGGAAATTGGGGCAGGACATTTCCGATGAAGAACTGCATGAATTGATTGAAGCGGGAAAAGAACATCAAGCTAGTGAAAAAGCACTCTACCTTTTGGAGCATCGCAGCCATTCTAAAAAAGAATTGACCGATAAGATTGCAAGAACGGTGGATCGGGATGCGGCTCAAAAAGCTGTTGATCATATGGAAGAGCTGGGACTTTTGGATGACCGAGATTTTGGAATCCGATATGCAAAAGAGCTCTTTCGCAAAGGATATGCCAGACGAAGAGTGATGTTTGAGCTTTCCCGAAAAGGAATCAGTCAGGAACTAATTGAAGAGATTTTGAAAAAAAATACGCCGGATCCTAATGAACAGATTGCGAAAATTGTGCAGAAAAGATATCAAAATTTGAATGACGAAAAAATTCGCCGCAGAGCATATGCTGCGCTGCAGAGAATGGGATATGAGACCGATGAAATCCGCACGGCGCTGCGGGAGGCGGTTAATGAGGAGGAAATCGATGGCGAATTCCGTAGGAATGGTGAATCTGGGCTGTGATAAGAACCGAATTGATGGGGAAATTATGCTGGCATCTCTTGCAAAAGCCGGTTGGGAGATACGCGAGAATGCAGCTTGCTGTGATGTTGCAGTTGTCAATACCTGTGGCTTTATCAAAGATGCAAAGCAGGAAAGCATCAACGAGATTCTGGAACTGGCACAGGCTAAAAAAGCCGGAAAAGTGCGGGCAATTGTTGTGACCGGCTGCCTTGCAGAGCGGTATCAGAAAGAAATTTTGCAGGAACTTCCGGAATGTGATGCGGTCTGCGGAATTGGTGCAGATGGACAGATTGCTGCAGTTTGCAGAAGAGTTCTTTTAGGAGAGAAGACTTCTCTTTTTCCGGAAAAGACAGAACTGCCACTTTGTGGGGTGAGGCGTCTGACAACGCCTGGTTACTATGCATACCTGAAAATTGCAGAGGGCTGTGATAATCGCTGTTCTTATTGCGCAATTCCCATGATTCGCGGCAGATACCGCAGCCGTCCGATGGAAAGTATTGAAGAAGAAGCGCGTGAATTGGTAAAGAGCGGTGTGAAAGAGCTCATTTTGATCGCACAGGATACGACTCGTTATGGGATCGACCTTGAAGGAAAGCTGCTTCTGCCTCAGTTAATGCGCCGCCTCTGTAAAATTGACGGGCTCCGCTGGCTGCGGGTGCTTTACTGCTATCCGGACAACCTCACAGATGAACTCCTCGATACGATTCGAGAGGAAAAAAAGATTGTTAAATATCTAGACCTTCCGCTTCAGCATTGCAGTGGCTCAGTCCTACGTGCAATGCACCGTTATGGAGATCGTGAAAAACTGACAAAGATGATTTTTAGGATACGAAAAAAAGTGCCTGGAATCACGCTTCGAACGACCTTTATTGTGGGTTTTCCTGGTGAAACGGAAGAAGATTTTGAAGAACTTTGCAGCTTTTCAAAAGAGATTCAGTTTGAACGAATGGGTTGCTTTGCTTATTCCCAGGAAGAGGGGACTGAAGCAGCGGCGCTTTCCGGGCAAATTGAAGAAGATGAAAAGATGCGCCGGCAGGAAATTTTAATGGAAGCACAAATGAATCGCATGCAGGAGTTGGGCGAAAGTAAAATAGGAGAGCAGCTTCTGGTCCTTTGTGAAGGATATGATCAGGAAGAAAAGGCTTTCTTTGGTCGTACACAGTCAGACGCGCCGGAAATTGATGGCAGAGTATGGTTTGAGGTGCCAAGTGAAAGCAATCCGAATGCTGGAGATTTTGTAAAAGTTAAAGTGACAGATTGTGTTGACTGCGATTTAATCGGGATACTCTCTGAAGGAGGAAATGAATGACACTTCCGAATAAGCTAACAGTGGCAAGAATGGCTATGGTACCGATCTTTGTAGTTTTCTTAATGATACCGGAAATTCCGTTCCACTATTTTTGGGCATGTTTGATTTTTATGGTAGCGTCTTATACCGATCATTTGGACGGTATGATTGCCAGAAAACAGGGCTTGATTACAACTTTCGGGGAATTCATGGATCCTTTGGCGGATAAAGTGTTGATTGTGACAGCGCTTGTATGCTTTGTTCGTTTGGATCTTTGCAGTGTTTGGTTTGTAGTTCTGATTATTGCTCGTGAATTTATGGTGACCGGTGTGCGCCTAGTTGCGATGGAACATGGAAAGGTAATTGCTGCAAATAAATGGGGAAAGCTTAAAACCATCAGCCAGATCATTGCAGTTCTTGCAATTTTGGTTTTTCAGTCGGTGGCACAGTTTCAGCAGTTAAGTGCTGGGACCGTTTTGAGCCTTAACATGATCGGAAACTTTCTTGTAGGAATCTGTTGCTTTTTCACCCTTCTTTCCGGTGGAATTTATCTCAAAGAAAACTGGAAAATTGTCAGCGAGACAAAATAATAAAAATAATGAGGCTTTCCGAGTAATTGGAATGCCTTTCTTTTTTAAGGATCGAAAAAGCTGAGGGAGAATGAAAGGAATGATGAAATGGATACGCGAAAAGGACCATGCGGAATTTTGCATCCGGGGCCGAAAGCGGATTTTAGCCATGCATTAAAGCTTCAGGGGATTTTTAATGCGAGAGATCTAGGCGGATATCAGACCATGGATGGACATACGGTAAAATTCGGAAGGCTTCTGCGCACGGGCAAACTTTTTTCAGCAACCGAAGAGGATAAAAAGTGTCTCTTTAAAGCGTATGGAGTCTCTGTCGCAGTGGATTTGCGCGGCACGCCGGAAGTTACAAAGGCACCAGATCCGGATGAACCCGGTTTTCAGTCGATCCATGTGCCGATTTTGCCGGAAGCATCGGCAGAATCTGGTCTTGAGACAAAAAACAAATCGGATGATAAGATCGGAAGTTTTGAAAGATTTTTTGCAACTCCGAAAAATGGCATTCAGGGATTGATGGAAGAGGTCGAAAATCTAGGCGATGTAGAGACTCAGATGAGAGGCATTTATTGTGAAATGGTAGAAAATGAAGTTTGCCAGAAAGGATATCGCCGTTTTTTTGAAATTTTGCTGCAGCAGCAGGGCGGCCCATTTTTGTGGCATTGCACAGGAGGAAAAGATCGTACGGGGATTGGCGCTATTTTGCTTTTAAGCGTATTGGGTGTCGATCGTGAAACAATTTTGCAGGATTACCTTCTTACAAACTTTTTTGTGAAGGATCGTGCGGATCAAACGGTGCAGCATGCGGCTCAAAATGGAGCTTCCGAAAAATTGGCCGAGCAGATTCGTATGCTGTTACAGGTTAAGGAAGAATGGGGAAAAGTCGTTCTGACTTCTATCGAAAAAGGGTATGGAACAATTGAAAGTTATTTGGAACAGGCGCTTTTTATTTCCCGCGAAGAGCAGCAGGCATTGCGTCGGTGGTATGTGGTATTTGGAATAAAAGTTAGGGGTTTACTTTTGCCTTCAAATTGCATATAATAAGACTATCCACAAAATGCTGAGAACAGAAGAAGTAATGTTTTCTTTACGCATCAGAGAGAAGAAGTCATCGGCTGAAAGCTTCTTTGGCTTAAAAAACATGAAATGCATCTGGGAGCAGGCAGGGGGAAATCCTTGCACGGCCGGGAACCGTTAATTTCCTCAAAAGAGAAAAATCGGAGTGGAACCGCGACAGAAATTAGCCGCCTCCGTTGCATCAATTATTGGTGCGACGGAGGCGTTTTTTTAGAATAGGAGGCTTAATTCCCAATGTTTCGGCAATTAAAGGAAGATTTGGATTCAATTATGGAGAGAGACCCGGCAGCCAGAAGCCGTTTGGAAGTTTTCTTTTTGTATTCCGGCTTTAAGGCAGTCCGCTCTTATCGAAAGGCACACTGGCTTTTGGAACATGGACACCCATTTTTGGCAAGGTGGCTTTCTCAGCGTGCTAGGCATAAAACTGGAATCGAGATTCATCCAGGTGCTAAAATTGGCAAAGGGTTGTTTATTGACCATGGAATGGGTGTTGTAATCGGAGAAACTACCGAAATTGGAGATGATTGCACACTTTATCAGGGAGTCACATTGGGCGGTACCGGAAAAGATAAGGGCAAGCGCCATCCGACTTTGGGGAATAATGTGCTGGTAGGTTCCGGTGCAAAAGTGCTTGGTCCGATGAAAATTGGCGATAACGCAAGAATTGCTGCCGGCGCTGTCGTTTTGAGTGAAGTCCCGGACAATGCTACGGCGGTAGGTGTCCCTGCCCGGGTTGTACGGATTTCCGGAGTGCGTCCTACTAATTTGGATCAGGTGAATATCACTGATCCAATCGAACAGGAAATCTGCCGTATGCAGGCACAGATGGGACATCTACAGAAAAAGGTAAATTGTTTGTCAAAAGATTCTTTAAAAAAGGAAGAAACTGTCAATCAAAAACGTGCTTAATTTGTGGCTGACTGAATTATATAAAAGGAGAAGCATTATGAGGATTTATAACACGCTGACACGCCAAAAGGAAGAGTTCGTTCCGATTACGCCGGGAGAAGCAAAAATTTATGCCTGTGGTCCGACGGTCTATAATTATATTCATATTGGAAATGCCCGTCCCATTTGTGTGTTTGATGTTCTGCGCCGCTACCTGGAATATCGTGGCATGAAAGTCGCTTTCGTTCAGAATTTTACAGATGTAGATGATAAAATCATCCGTAAAGCAAATGAAGAAAACAGTGACTATTTGACTGTCAGCCGCCGTTATATTGAAGAATATAAAAAAGATGCTGAGGGAATGAACGTCCGTCCGGCGACAATTCACCCGAAGGCAACTGAAAATATCAAAGAGATTCAGTCCATTATTTCCACCTTGATCCAAAAAGGATATGCTTATCCTACCGAGAATGGAGACGTTTATTTTCGGACGCTCAAGGATTCCCAATATGGTAAATTGAGTCATCAGCCTTTGGAAGATCTGCAGGCGGGGGCGAGAATTGCGACTGGAGAGATCAAAGAAGATGCGATGGATTTTGCCCTTTGGAAAGGTGCAAAGCAAGGAGAGCCTTATTGGGAATCTCCATGGGGCCATGGTCGTCCCGGCTGGCATATTGAATGTTCAGCGATGGCGAGACGGTACCTTGGAAAAACCATTGATATTCATTGCGGCGGACAGGATCTGATTTTTCCACACCACGAAAATGAGATTGCGCAGAGCGAATGCTGCAATGGAGTTCCGTTTGCTCATTATTGGATGCATAACGGTTATATCAATGTGGATAACAGAAAGATGAGTAAATCATTGGGGAATTTCTTTACAGTTCGGGAAGTGGCCCAAAAGTTTGGTTATGAGCCGATTCGTTATCTGATGGTTTCTTCTCATTACCGTACCCCAATCAATTACAGCATTGATGTGATTGACCAGTGCAAAGCGTCATTGGAACGCCTTTATAATTGCCGCGAAAATCTTGAGTTCGTGATGAAAAATGCGGCTGTAGAAGAAAAGCCGGAAGAAGCACAGGAAAAGAAAAAACTCGATTCCTATCGTACCGCTTTTATTGAGGCAATGGACGATGACCTCAATACCGCAAATGCACTCTCTGCAATTTTTGACCTTGCGCGTATTATCAATACGGATTTGAGTGCAGCATCTAATCCGAGTGGAGAATTGTGTGAATATGCGCTTTCTCTTTTTAATGAGCTTTGCGATGTTTTAGGACTTCTTTATCAGAAGAAAGAGACTTCTGGGGAAGACGATCAGGAGATTGAAGCACTGGTACAGAAACGTACTGAGGCACGAAAGAATAAAGATTGGAAAACAGCCGATGAGATTCGAGATACGTTAAAGGCACGCGGAATCGTTTTGGAAGATACGCCGCAGGGAATTAAATGGAAACGTGCCTGAGAAGATTTTTAGCGAAAGGAACAACAGATGGCAAAAAAAGAAGATAAAACGAATGTGATGCGGATTTTAGATCAAAAGAAGATTTCTTATCGTCATTATGTTTATGAGAATAAAGATGGAAAAATTGATGGCGTTGCAGTAGCACAAAAACTTGGGCAGCCAATCGAGCGTGTCTTTAAAACATTGGTGACAAAGGGCGGTAAAGAATATTATGTGTTCGTGGTGCCGGTTGCGGAAGAACTTGATTTGAAAGCAGCAGCGAGAAGTGTTGGCGCAAAGAGCATTGAGATGATCCATGTAAAAGAGATCAACGCACTGACCGGATATATTCGCGGTGGTTGTTCGCCTATTGGCATGAAGAAGCAGTTCCAAACGGTATTGGACGAAAGTGCAATGTCACAGGAAACAATTATTGTGAGTGGCGGAAGAATCGGAACGCAGGTAGAACTTGCACCAAGTGACCTTGTTCGTTTGATCGGAGCGAAAGCAGCACCAATCTGTATGAAAAAATTGGAAGAATCTTGAGATAATCCACAAAGGGGGAACTGTTTGATGCCAAAACAAAAAAAGTCGGGGGCGAAGCCTCGGATAAAATCAAAAAGTGCAGTAACTCAAAAGCACAACGGAAACCCTTTTGAAGGATTCATCGATGCTTGTGACCGTGTATTGATTCATTATGCAATGAAAAAGAAAGCGGCCGATAATCCGGCAAATAAAACAGAACCTACCGGGGGAGACTGGGGGTATGCGATCCGTGATTTTATTGCCATCGATGGGATCATGGTAATTTTAGTGCTGGCTTCTCTGCGGAATGTTGGGGTCGACCAAATTTTTCCTATTGTCATGGGAATTTTACTGGTGATATTGTTTACACTCGGAATTTTTCGTATGCGGATTCTTCGCCTAAAATCATTAGAAAAGGATTCAGAAGACGATCATCCCAACTAAATAAAAAAGGGATTGTGCTGAGTAAAATCAGCCAATCCCTTTTCATTTTTCATTTTTCATTTTAAAGATCAATTTTTTGAAGGAAGTCTTAAAAAGTGTAAGGTCAATAATGCACAGAAGAACCCTAACAAAAGTCCGCCAAGAATATCCGTAGGATAATGTACGAAAAGGTACATTCGTGAAAATGCAATTAAAACCGCAACGATTCCTGCGAAAAATCCAAAGTGCTTGTTGAGTTTCCATAAAACAACTGCTGCGGCGAAAGAAGTAGCAGAATGACTGCTGGGAAAAGACCATGAGGTTGGCGCTGGAACCAGCAAAGAAATATTTGGAAAATCCATGCAGGGGCGCGGGCGCATTGCGATCGGTTTGATAATAAAATTTCCAATTAAAGCAGTGGAGCCGATTGCAATCAATAGGGCAATTCCATATTTGCGGTATTTTGCCTTGATACAAAGCAGAATTCCTATGGAAATCCAAATGACCCCAAAATTTCCAAGGTGGGTGAAAAAAATCATGAAGGAGTCCATGAAAACACTGCGATGTGCCTGCAAAGACATCAGAAAACTGGCTTCCCAATTCATAGATTATAAAATCTCCTTATAGCTTACTTTAACTTTTTCATTTTAACACGTTCGTCAAGCAATATTCTGAACATTCCTAGACAATCCGGCAAAGAATGTGGTACTCTAATAAAAATAGAAAGATTTTTAATAAGAAGAAATTTTTAATGATAAAGGAAGCAAAGTAGGATGAGACGAAAACAAAAGCGGCTGCCACGCGGAGCGGGAATCCTTTTGCCAATTTCTGCACTGCCTTCTCCTTATGGAATAGGTACTTTTGGAAGAGATGCTTATCACTTTATAGATTTTCTTTGCAGTTCTGGGGTTTCCTATTGGCAGGTCCTTCCGATCGGACCAACGAGTTATGGAGACAGCCCATATCAGAGCTTTTCTGCTTTTGCAGGGAATCCTTATTTTATTGATCTTGATTTGTTAATAGAAGAAGGACTTTTAACTTCGAAGGAAGTTTGTCTTGATTGGGGAGACGATCAAAGCCGGGCCGATTATGCGAAACTTTATAAAAATCGTTTCGGAATTTTAAGAAAAGCTTTTTCCCGCAGCCATTATTTTGATTCTTCGGTTTATCATGACTTTTGCCGACAAAATCCATGGTTGGATGATTACGCACTTTACATGGCACTTAAGATGTATTTCCATGCAGATTCTTGGCTTTTATGGCCGGAAGAAGTCCGCCGCCGTAATCCTCAAGCACTTGAGAAATATCAGGATTTGCTTTCACAAGAAATAGAGTTCTGGAAATTTTGCCAGTTCTATTTTTTCCGCCAGTGGATAGCACTTAAAAATTATGCACATGAAAAAGGCATTCGGATGGTTGGTGATCTGCCAATTTATGTTTCTCTCGACAGCGCTGATGTTTGGGCACAGCCGAGCTTATTTTGTCTCGATGCAAATTTAAAACCAAAGGAAGTCGCGGGAGTACCACCGGACGCATTTAGTGCTATCGGACAGCTTTGGGGAAATCCTCTTTATAACTGGGAGAAAATGAGGGGGGATCATTTCCTCTGGTGGCAGCAAAGAATGAAATTTTCTGCTGGACTTTTTGATGTGATTCGTATGGATCATTTTATTGGCATCACGCGATATTATGCGATTCCTTATGGAGAAAAAACTGCCCAAAATGGACATTGGGAAAAAGGTCCTGGAAAAGCATTGTTGGAGGCAGTTTTACCTTCCCTTCAGAACAGCAGATTGATTGCAGAAGATCTCGGGGTTGTGGTGCCGGCAGTGACACGCCTTCGAAAAAGTTTTGGGTATCCGGGCATGAAGATTTTGCAGTTCGCATTTGACAGTGGTCCAAAAAATCCTTATTTGCCCGATCATTATGAACAGAACTGCGTCGTTTACTGTGGGACTCATGATAATGAGACCATGTCCGGATTTTTTGCTCACCAGAAACCGGAAATCCTGCGCTTTGCAAAATCGTATTTGGGAGTTCACAAAAAGCAAGAACTCAACTGGGCTTGTATTCGAGCAGCGTATGCCAGTACGGCAGATCTTGCAGTGATTCAGATGCAGGATCTTTTGAGCCTAGGGAATGAAGCACGCATGAATTATCCTTCGACCATTGGCGAAAACTGGCGCTGGCGCCTGAAGCAGGAACAATTGAGCTCAGAATTATCACAAAAACTTTGGCATTATGCTGAACTTTATGACCGTAAAGGAGGCATTTCTAATGAACGCATATGAAGAAGCTGTTTTGCAAAACCTTTCGGAGGAAATTTCAGAAGATTTCTCAAAAGCAACGCCAAAAGAAGTTTATACGGCAGTTTCGAAAGCTGTGATGAAACAAATTTTTTCAACTTGGCAAAGAAAGCCGGAAGGGAAAAAAGCTTGTTATTTTTCGGCTGAGTTTTTGCTGGGAAGAGTGATTCATTCTAACCTTCTAAATCTTAGCCTTCTTGAAGAGACGGAAAATTTACTGGGACAGCACAAAATTGATCCGAAAGTATTTGAGAAAGTCGAAGACGACGCATTAGGAAATGGCGGATTGGGGCGGCTTGCGGCCTGCTTTTTGGACAGCGGAGCTACTCTTGGAATTTCGCTTAATGGTTATGGAATCCGTTACCGTTATGGATTGTTTCGCCAGACTTTTTCTTATGGAGAACAGAAGGAAGAAGCCGATGATTGGCTTGCTTCTGGAGATCCGTGGAGCGTTCGCCGAGAAAATGAGCGGGTACGCGTGGATTTCGGAGAGGAAAGTGTCTGGGCAGTTCCCTATGATATGCCGGTGATCGGATATGGCGGAAAAACAATTAATACGTTGCGTTTGTGGCAGTCGGAGCCTTTACATCCATTCGATTTTGAGCTTTTTAATGAGCAGAAATATGAAGAAGCAGTATCGGAGAAAAATGCAGCAGAAAGAATTTCCAGTGTGCTTTATCCAAATGATGATACTGATGAAGGAAAGCGTCTGCGGTTAAAACAGCAGTATTTCTTTAGCAGTGCGTCGCTTCAGAGCATTTTAAGGGAATTTAAAAAATCTTACGGGAACGATTTTAAAAAATTGCCGGAACAATATGCGATTCAGCTAAATGATACGCATCCGGTTGTTTCGATTCCGGAGCTTTTACGCCTCCTGGTAGCAGGCGAAAACCTTTCTTTTTCCGAAGCATTTTCAATTATTCAGCAGGTCTTTTCTTATACAAATCATACAATTATGGCAGAAGCATTGGAAAAATGGGATGTATCGCTCTTCTGCACCGTTTTACCTCAGGTTTATCCATATGTAGTGATGCTGCAAAATCGTCTTCGCCGTGAAATCGGAAATGATCCACAAAAAAATCCAGATGATTATGGTTTGATTGCGGACGGAAAAATTCATATGGCAAAGATGGCAGTTTATGCAACGCATTCTGTCAACGGAGTTGCGAAGATTCATACGGAAATATTAAAGAAAAAGACGCTTAAAGAATGGTATGATCTTTATCCGGAGCGGTTTCATAACGTGACGAACGGTGTGACGCAGCGCCGCTGGATGGCACTGTGCAATCGGGAACTTTCTAAATTTATCACCGATCGTATCGGCAACGGTTGGATTACGAATCTTTCAGAGTTACAGAAACTGATTCCTTATGCGGAAGATCCTGATTCTTTAAAGCAGTTGATGCAGATTAAGAAAGAAAAGAAAAACCAGCTTGCGGATTATGTTTATCGAAAAGATAATTTTGGGCTCAATACTGAAAATATTTTTGATATTCAGGTAAAACGCCTTCATGAATATAAACGGCAGCTACTGAATGCCTTTTCAATTTTGGATCTTTATTACGGATTGAAAGAAGGCAGAATTAAAGATTTTTATCCCACCACTTTTATTTTTGGCGGCAAGGCAGCGCCAGGATATTATCGTGCAAAGGGAATTATCAAATATATTAATGAAATTGCCAATCTTATTAACTATGATAATGCAGTCAACCGAAAGATGCAGGTCGTTTTTGTGAGCAATTATGATGTTTCCTATGCCGAAAAACTGATTCCTGCGGCGGATTTGAGTGAACAGATTTCTACGGCCGGGACCGAAGCGAGCGGAACCAGCAATATGAAATTTATGATGAACGGTGCGGTAACACTAGGTACTTTTGATGGCGCTAATATTGAAATTGTGGAGCAGGCAGGGGAAGAGAACAACTATATTTTCGGTGCCCGAGTAGAAGAACTGGAGGCACTCGGAAATAATTATCATCCCCGTATCCTTTATGAACGGGAGCCGCGTATTCGTAGAGTGATGGATTCTTTGGTAAATGGTACAGTGACAGATGGCGGCAGCGGCATTTTTCAGGAATTGTATCATTCCATTCTTGACGGTGCTTCATGGCATCGGGCGGATTATTATTATCTGCTGCTGGACTTTTTGCCTTATTGTGAGACCCGTCTGCGTGCAAATCAGGATTATCTGAGAGACCAGACAAAATTCAGCAGAAAATGTCTTTTGAACATCGCTCATGCGGGAGTGTTTTCCAGTGACCGTACTGTTTCACAATATGCAAAAGAGATTTGGAACCTTTAATCACCGGATTTTTGTGTTATTTTATTTTAAAGAAATTTTTATTTTGTCAGATTTGGCAAAATTAGAATAAAATTTTATTGACTTTTTACAAGAAAGTGTTAAAATGAAACGGCTGTTGGAAAAGAGAAGCAATATCTAAAAAAGGGAAGAAGAGGTGTTTATATGACAAGTCAACAGATTATAGCGATTGTAATTTTTCTGATGACAATGGTTGCTGTCATGACAGAGAAAGTTCATCGTGCTGTAGCCGCAATGGCTGGTGCGGTTCTGATGATTTTGTTTCATATTCTGAATTTAAGCGATTGTGTTGCTCATGTAGATGTAAATACGCTTGGCGTATTAGTCGGAATGATGATTTTTGTGGCTGTGGTTAAAAAGTCCGGCATTTTTGAGTATGTGGCAATTAAATCAGCGAAGCTTGCAAAGGGAAAGCCATGGCGAATTATGGTATCATTTGTACTGATAACGGCAATCCTTTCTGCATTTTTGGATAACGTGACAACGGTGCTTTTGGTAGGACCAATGACGTTGGCAATTACTGGAATTCTAAAAATTAACCCAATTCCATATATGGTTTCGGAAATTTTGGCTTCTAATATGGGTGGTACTGCTACCCTGATCGGTGATCCACCAAATATTATGATTGGCAGTGCTGCTAAGCTTGGATTTTCAGATTTTCTGTTCAATACAGGTGCTCCGGTTGTTGTTATTCTTGCATTAACTTTGCTGTGTTTTCGGTTTCTCTATGTAAAAGAGATGCAGGTTGACCAGGAATCAATGGATAAAGTGATGAACTTGGACGAAAATGTGGCGATTCACGATAAGGCATTGATGATTAAGAGTCTTGTTGTGATGGCTTTAGTTGTTCTCGGATTTATTCTACATAGTCAGACGGGAATTGAATCTGGAGCTGTTGCACTGACGGGCGCTGTTATAATTTTACTGATTGGAAAACAGGATGCAGAAGATATCATTCTGAGTGTAGAATGGCCAACAATTCTATTTTTTATTGGATTGTTTGTAGTGGTCGGCGGTTTACAAGAAGTCGGCGTTATTAATATGTTGGCTCAGACAATGATCAGTGCAACGCAGGGAAATATGGTAATGAGCTTGCTGATTGTTCTTTGGGCTTCTGCGCTTATTTCGGCATTCTTGGATAATATTCCATTTGTTGCAACGATGATTCCACTGATTTTAACGATGGGACAAAGCGGCATAAATATTACACCATTGTGGTGGGCGCTTTCTCTTGGAGCATGCCTCGGCGGCAATGGTACATTGATTGGCGCTTCTGCAAACGTGGTGCTTTCGAGCATTAGTACGAAAAATGGTTATCCGATTACTTTTAAAAGCTTTACAAAAATAGGCTTCCCGATTATGCTGATGTCAGTTGCAATCAGCACGGTCTGGCTGCTGTTGCGGTTTGCTTAAAAAAGCGAGCCATAAAGGAAAGGAGTAGTTCAAATTATGAACTGCAATTCGATCAATGGAGATGTTATCGACTTGACGCTGCGGCTGATGGGGGCGACTCAAATTCGGGAATTCCCTAGCTTTATGCATATTGTGGATTTCAATTTGGGAGACGGTGTGTTGGTAACGTATGTCTTCAATATTACACGAGAGGATAAATATTTTTTACAGCGAGTGAGACCTTATGCAATTTCTCACGGAAAATTTGCGAATGTACAGGAAATTATTGCATTCATCAAGGATGATATCGAAAAATTTCGGAATGCAAAAAAGAGCCACAATTTTCCTGAATTTCTCGAAATTTTTGAAAAGGAACATCAATTTTTAGAGAATATGGAAGATCTGTTTTTGACACATAATATTGATAAGGCAATGCTCGAAGAAATTAAAGACGATGTGCAGCATGTCATGAAGAAAGTGCGAACGGTTGAGGCACCTGAACTTCCGGAACTACAGCAGACGCATCCGCATGTAGACGTTGAAAAATAATCATGTTAGAGCTTGTTATTTATGAAAGATAAGAGAAAATTATATTTTAGAGTGGCCTTGGAACATTTTCTTCTGGACATGACAGCCAATTTTAAAATCGGAAAAGTTAAAAAGAATATTTGAAATGGAATGTGATAAAGATGAACGAAGAACAATTTTCAAGGACCGAATTACTGATTGGTAAATCAGCAATCGAACAGCTCCATCGATCTTCTGTGATTGTTTTTGGGATCGGCGGGGTTGGAGGTTATGCAGCAGAAGCCCTTTGTCGCAGTGGAGTTGGTTCACTGACTTTGGTGGATCCGGATACCGTCAGTGTTTCGAATCTGAACCGCCAGATCGTTGCAACTTATCAGACATTGAATCAGCTGAAAGCCGAAATGATGGCAGAGCGCCTTCTTTCCATCAATCCACAAGCTTCTGTCTTTTCGATTCCTAAATTCTATCAGGCAGAAAATGCAGAGGAATTTCCACTGGATTCCTATGATTATGTCATCGACTGTATTGATACGGTATCCAGTAAGCTACTGTTGGTGCAAAATGCTGAAAAGGCAGGTACACCGATTATTAGTTCTATGGGTGCAGGAAATAAATTGGATCCTACCGCATTTCGAGTGGGAGATATCTACGAGACGAAAGTATGTCCGCTTGCCAGAGTGATGCGCCGAGAGTTAAGGCAGAGAGGAATTGCCTCTTTAAAAGTTGTTTATAGCACGGAACCACCAAGAACGCCCTTAGAAAGTACGGAACCAGCGGCTCCTGGGAAGCGGCAAACACCTGGCAGTATGCCATTTGTTCCTTCTGCAGCAGGATTGATCTTAGCTGGTGCAGTTGTACAGGATCTCACACAGGCATGGTAGATGTTGCATTAATAATTTTATATTAGTAAATATGATATAATTATTTTAAATCTCTCAGAGAAATATTTTATCAGTTTCTGTTTTATAATTCCAATTTAGAATATTAATTCTCTAAGTTTGTACTATCATTTTACAAGGACTTTGTTATGAAAAGTTTATATAAAGATTAAAAATAAAATATTTGTATTAACTAAATAAAAATGATTGGATGGAACAGAATGGGATTACAAAATGTCATGATGCTCCTGTGCGGACTTGGACTCTTCCTTTATGGTATGAATTTAATGGGTGAAGGATTGGAACTTGCCGCCGGGTCAAAACTCAAAAAAATGATTGAGCGCTTGACTACAAATCGCTATATTGGTGCGCTGGTAGGATTGGTGGTTACGGCCGTTATTCAGAGCTCCTCGGCGACTACTGTAATGGTGATTGGCTTCGTTAACGCTGGCGTTATGTCGCTTTCTCAGGCAGCTGGCGTGATTATGGGTGCTAATATTGGTACAACAGTCACAGGACTTTTGATTGCAATCCGTCTGAATGATTTGGCACCATTTGCAATCTTTTTGGGCGTAGTTGGTGTCCTTTTTATCAAGAAGCACAATCGCAAGCATATTGCGCAAATCATTTTGGGATTTGGCATTTTGTTTTTTGGCATGACAAATATGAGTGCAGCCATGGCTCCTTTGGCACAGGATCAAGGTTTCTGCAATCTCCTTTCCAGTTTTAAAAATCCTTTGTTGGGCCTTTTGGTTGGCTTGGGCGTTACGGCAATTATTCAAAGTTCATCTGCATCTCTCGGTGTTTTACAAGCGCTGTCAGCTTCCGGTGCTATTGGATTGGATTCAGCAGTTTATGTAATTTTTGGTCAGAATATCGGTACTTGCGCAACGGCTTTATTGGCTTCTATTGGTACGACAAAAACCGCACGGCGTACGGCAATTGTTCATTTGCTTTTTAATGTAATTGGAGCTACAGCTTTTACACTGATTTCTTATTTTACTCCTTTTGTGTCAGTGGTTGAGCATTTGGTGCCAGACAACCCAATGATGCAGATTTCGTTGGTGCATATTTGCTTTAATGTGGTGACTACGGCAGTTTTGCTCCCACTTTCTGATCATCTTGTAAATCTTGCTTGTCGTGTGGTACCGGGCGTAGACCAAAAGATGGAAGCAATGCGTCTGCAGTATCTGGATGAGCGCATTTTAAATACACCTCCGGTGGCAGTTAGTCAAGTAATTAAAGAAGTAATTCGTATGTCACGGATTGCACGCTCAAATTTTCTTTTAAGCATGGATATGATTTATGAACGTAATGCAGATCGTGTGCCAGAGCTGGAAGAAAATGAATCTATTCTTAACTTTTTGAATAAAGGGATTACCGCTTATTTGGTGAAAATCAACGGATTAGAGCTGGAAGATCAGGATCGTGAAACGATTGGTGCTATGTATCATGTGGTAAACGACATCGAGAGAATTGGCGATTACAGTGAGAATATTTCGGAAGAAGCTCAAATTGTAGCAGATGGAAAAGCAACTATGAGTGATGCGGCAATATCGGAACTCAAACAACTGCAAGAAAAAGTGTTAGAAGTATTTGATTCTTCCATAGAACTTTTTGCAAACGGCGGTTCTAATCAGGAGCTTGGATTTGTAGTCAATAAAACAGAAGAACAAGTGGACGAGTTAACAGAATATCTTAAGGCAAATCATATTGAACGTCTTAAGAGCGGAGAGTGTTCTCCTCAGTCTGGTTCAGTTTATAATGATTTGCTGATTAATTTGGAAAGAATCGCAGATCATGCTACCAATGTAGCATTTTCGGTTCATACTGGAAAGCCTTTAGCCAAGTTGCCGGAATTGGCTGTGGCAGGGACTACAGCAAAATAATTTTATTACAAATAAAACAAAGAGACAGGACGAAAAATGATTCGTTCTGTCTCTTTCTCTTTTTATTTTATAAAATTCATGGTACAATAAAACTAATCATTGATTTCATAGAAAAGGGAGGCGGAAAATTGAAATTCTACTTTAGACGGGACAGTGGGGATAATGTGGCATATTGTGTTTATGATGAGAGTGGGAAACCGGCTTTTTTGATTAAAACCAATGGGCAGCAGTTGGGACTCAGATTGATTATAATGACTCCACACGAGGTACCAGTTGCCAGACTTCGTATTCTGGGAATGAGAGAACTTTATCATTGTGGGATTTCAATAGAAGGACAGACTGGAATGCAGGTCGTTTTAAATCCGGTTTCCAGACAACATCCAGTTCGTATTCGAGGCAGAGATTGGAGATTCCGTGGAAATCTTATTGATCGCAGTTTTGATTTTGTGGATTCCTATGCATCATTGATTATGACGCATTCATCAGCTTACGGCGTTTCTGGAAATGATTATGTGCTTGTTGTGCCAGATGAGCGTCATGCTTTGGAATCTGTCTGCATTGCTGCTGCAGTGGATTGTCAAGAACAGATTTTACAACCCGCACCGCTTCCCGTATAATTTTTTTAAAATTTAGCATGAATTTGTCTTATAACAAGGGACTCTCATTTTACTGAGAGCCCCTTTGTATTTAATACCATTCATAGATTTACAGGTTTGTTAATATTCAATACTTTTAATGGCCGGGATGTCCTTTAATAACTTAATAACATCTTCGGCATTATAAGCGGCCGGATAACGGACTAAAAGCGTAATTTCCAGCTTTTGCGGTGAGAGTCGCTTTGTCTGAAGACTGGTGATTTCGATGTGGTGCCTTTCGAAAATTCCTGAAAATAGAGTATGAATATCTTCATCGTTTGAGACTTCAAGAACCAGCTTTTCAAAAATGGGTTCTTGAGAAATTTTTTTATTGTGAAGTAAAAATAACTGGACAGCTACAATTAAAATAGAAGCGGCAATACCTAGAAGGTACATGCCTGCGCCAAGTGCACAGCCAACACCGACGGTTGCCCATAACCCGGCGGCAGTGGTAATGCCGGTAACATTTTCTTTTCGAACAAAAATGACGCCGGCACCGAGAAATCCGATAGCAGTGACAACACCGGCTGTAATTCTGGATGGATCAAGCGAAATCCCTTTTTCGCCGATCAGGTCGGAAAATCCATATTTAGAAGTCAGAGTCATCAGTGCAGAAGCCATTGCTACAACAGCGTGAGTGCGCATCCCAACTGTTTTAGTATGATTGGAGGATTGATCATGTCCAATTATGCAGCCGCATAAGGCTGCCAAAAATAAACGCAGTAAATATTCTCCCTGAATGATCCAAAAATTTTCCTCCATCGTGGTGACCTCCCTTTATATTTTTCTATATTATAACATGATTTGAGAGAATTTGTGCTAAGTAATCGAATCTTGACAGAGACCCGTTTTTCGCGTATAATACTTTATATTATTGAGGACAATATCAATTATATACAAAGACGAAGATGGGGAAAAAGGCAAAAGATTTCTATTTTCAGAAAGTCGGCGGATGATGTGAGCCGATATTGTGCTTTTGCGAATCAGTCGCCCCGGAGTTGTTTCGCTGAATCAAGATTAAGCGAGACCGAGTGAAAGACTTTCGCGTTAAGAAAGAGAGGGCTTTAAAAGCCGAATGCGGGTGGTACCGCGGATCTTTTCTTACAGATTCGCCCCGGATACAGTTTTCTGTATCCGGGGTTTTTATTTTGATTAATTTATAAAAAGTGGTTGGAGGAATAATCGATGAGCAGAGATATTGCAAAGTCTTATGATCCCGGAGAAGTAGAAGATCGAATTTACGACTTCTGGGAGAAGGGGAATTATTTTCATGCGGAACCTGATTCAAAGAAAGAGCCGTATACGATTGTGATCCCGCCACCAAATATTACAGGGCAACTTCATATGGGGCATGCCATGGATGAGACGCTGCAAGATATTTTGATTCGCTGGCGTCGGATGCAAGGACGCTGTGCATTGTGGCTTCCCGGAACAGATCATGCCTCTATTGCAACCGAAGCAAAGATTGTGGAAGCGATGCGCAAAGAGGGAATTACAAAAGAAGAAATCGGCCGGGAAGCATTTTTAGAGCGTGCATGGGCTTGGAAGGAAAAGTTTGGCGGAAGAATTGTCGAGCAGCTCCGTAAACTAGGATCTTCCTGCGATTGGCAGCGTGAACGCTTTACATTGGATGAAGGCTGCAGTAAAGCGGTGCGGGAAGTTTTTGTGCGTCTTTATGAAAAAGGCTTAATTTATCGCGGAGAACGGATTATTAACTGGTGTCCGCACTGCAAGACTTCTATTTCTGATGCAGAGGTGGAGTTCAGCGAAAAAGATGGGTCTTTCTGGCATGTTCGTTATCCGTTTAAAGACGGCAGCGGTTATCTGGAATTAGCGACGACTCGTCCGGAAACGATGTTGGGAGATACGGCAGTAGCGGTGCATCCAGAAGATGATCGTTATCGCGATTTGGTTGGCAAGACGCTGATTTTGCCGCTTGTTGGCAGAGAGATTCCGGTCATTGCGGACGAATATGTTGAGCGCGATTTTGGAACTGGTGTTGTGAAAATTACACCTGCACATGATCCAAACGACTTTGAAGTTGGTCTGCGGCATCATCTTCCGGTGATCAATATTATGAACGATGATGGTTCCATCAATGAAAATGGTGGAAAATACTGCGGAATGAGCGGTATGGAAGCTCGTAAACAGATTGTTAAAGAGCTTGACGAACAAGGATACCTTGTCAGCATTGAGCCGATCAAGCATAATGTAGGGACTTGTTATCGCTGCCATACTGCGATTGAGCCGCGGGTCAGTAAGCAGTGGTTTGTGAAGATGGAGCCTCTTGCAAAACCTGCCATTGAAGCGGTGCGCAGCCATGAAGTTCGTTTTATTCCGGAACGTATGGAAAAAGTTTATTATAATTGGATGGAAAACATCAAGGATTGGTGTATTTCCCGTCAGCTTTGGTGGGGACATCGGATTCCAGCGTGGTATTGTGATGACTGCGGGGAGATTACTGTAGCTCGTGAAGCACCAAGTGTTTGTTCTAAATGCGGGAGTAAGCATCTGCATCAGGATGAGGATACGCTCGACACATGGTTTAGTTCTGCTCTATGGCCGTTCAGTACGCTTGGGTGGCCGGATCAGACAGAAGATCTTAAATATTTTTATCCGACCAATACATTGGTGACCGGGTATGATATTATTTTCTTCTGGGTTGCAAGAATGATTTTCTCTGGAATTGAGCATATGGGAGAAGTACCGTTTAAAACTGTCTTTTTCCACGGATTGGTTCGGGATTCGCAGGGCCGTAAGATGAGTAAATCTTTGGGGAACGGGATTGACCCGCTGGAAGTGATTCAGAAATACGGTGCTGATGCTTTGCGCTTTACACTGGTAACAGGAATCAGCCCCGGAAATGACACCCGTTTTTCGGATGAGCGTGTGGAAGCGAGCCGGAATTTTGCAAATAAGATTTGGAATGCTGCTCGTTTTACACTGATGAATATTGATGGGCATGAGGTGCCAAATTGTCTTCCGGAAACGTTAACAATAGAAGACAAGTGGATTCTGAATTCCTTTAATCAGTTGTGCCTCGAAGTGAATGATAATCTGGAAAAGTTTGAGTTGGGAATCGCGGCGCAGAAACTTCACGATTTCATCTGGGATCAGTTCTGTGATTGGTATGTGGAAATTTCCAAGATTCGCTTGCAGGGTGACGATGAAAAAGCGGCGCAGAATGTGCGTCAGGTGCTCTGCTGGGTGCTGACCAAAACATTAGCACTTCTTCACCCGTTCATGCCGTATCTGACGGAGGAAATTTGGCAGAGTTTGCCGCATGAGGGAGAAGCTCTTGTGGTTGCAGAATATCCGCAGTATGACAAGGACCTTTCATTCCCGACGGAGGCTGCACAGATGGAGATTGTCATGGATGCCGTGCGTGCTATTCGTAATCGCCGCAGTGAGATGAATGTTCCGCCGAGCAGAAAGGCAAAGCTTTATATTGCAACAGCGCAGAGGGCAGAATTTGAAGCGGGAACCAAAGTGTTTGAACGCCTTGCTTCTGCAAGTTCCATCGAGATTTCAGATTCATTTGATCTTGCCGGAGCGGTTACGATTGTTACCAGCCATGCGAAAATTTATATCGAAATGGATGAATTGGTGGATCGTAAAGCTGAAGTTAGCCGTTTGAAAAAAGAACTCGAAACCGTTACGAAAGGTTATAACAGCGCGAAAGCGAAGCTTAATAATGAGAAATTCATGCAGAAAGCGCCGCAGAATGTAATTGATGGTGTGCGTGACAATATGGAAAAATTAGAAAAACGTATGATACTGATTCAGTCTAGCCTTTCTGCGTTGGAGTAATGTAAAAGGAGGAGAGGTTTTCGATGACCTACGAACAGGCGGTTGAGCAGATTGATTCTTTGCCGCGCTTTGGGCTAACGCCGGGCCTCGATCACATGCGGGTTTTGCTGTCGCGAATTGGAAATCCGCAGAATGCGCTGCAGTTTATTCATGTGGCCGGAACGAATGGAAAGGGCTCAACTTGTGCAATGATCGCTTCTGTTTTGCGTAAATCGCATTATCGGGTCGGCTTGTTCGTTTCTCCTCATATCAGTGATTTTGGTGAGCGCATTCAGATAAACGGAGGCATGATTCCTCATCGGAATTTGATACAGTTAACGGAAAGCCTCATGATGATTGTAAAACAGCTTGCTGATGAAGGAATCATTATCACGGAATTTGAGATGATTACCGCGATGGGACTTTGGTGGTTTCAGCAGCAAAAATGTGAGATTGTTGTTTTGGAAGTTGGCCTTGGGGGGCGTCTTGACGCGACAAATGTAATTGAAAAGCCACTTTGTTCCGTAATCACGCACCTTGCTTTGGATCATACTTTGATTCTTGGAGATGCAATCGGGCAGATTGCCTATGAGAAATGCGGGATTATCAAAGAAGGCGGTGTAACGGTCTGCTATCCGGAACAGGAACCTCAAGCGATGGAGGTTATCCGAAAGATTGCCGAGGAGCGTCATAACCGTCTGATCGTTGCAGATCTTTCCGAGATTCAGCTCCTTTCAGAGGAACTGTCCGGTACGGTCCTTGGATATCACGGCATGATGATTCATCTTCCGCTTTTAGGAGATCATCAGATTCGAAACGCATGTACGGTACTTACTGTGCTCCGTTATCTAGAAGAAGACCTTCAGATGCATATTAGCGAGCATAGTTTAACTGCTGGATTTTTATCGGTATCCATGCCTGCGCGGTTTGAAATTCTTCGGGAAAGACCACTTTGCATTTTGGATGGTGGTCATAATCCGGATGGCATGCGGTCGCTTGCACAAGCACTCAAAAAATATCTGCCCGGAAAACGGTTAGTCGCTGTAACGGGAATGATGAAGGATAAAGATGTTCTTCATGCTATTGAAACATGTAAAGATGTTTTTAGCGAAGTAATCACACTTCCAGTGGAAAGTCCGCGGTCTATGTCGGCGGAGGAGCTTGCGGAATGCTGGAGAAAGATCGGTGTTTCAGCTCAGGTGGGGGAGTACCCAGACCAGGCGATTGCTATGGCAGTCGATATGGCAGGAAAGGATGGCGCAACGGTTATCTGTGGGTCTCTGTATCTTGCAGGAGAACTGCGTCGCACAGCAATTGACCTTCTAAGACTGCTGTAAAGTTAAAAAACATTTATTTATATAAAAAAGGCAATGAGCCGGTACCAAACGAGGGAAATACCAACTCATAGCCTTTTTTATTTTATGATTCTGAAGGTTTACTTATGTTAGAACTTTATTAGTCCTGGAAAAGCGGCGTTGAAAGATAGCGATCTCCGGTATCAGGCAAAAGAGCAACGATAGTTTTGCCTTCATTTTCGGGACGCTGAGCCAGTTCCAGTGCAGCGGATACAGCAGCACCAGAAGAAATACCAACGAGAAGGCCCTCTTTTTTGGCAAGTTCTTTGCCAATAATGAAGGCGTCTTCGTTTTCGACTGCAATGATTTCATTGTAAATTTTAGTATCCAGAGTATCAGGGACAAATCCGGCGCCGATCCCCTGAATCTTGTGTGGACCACCATGACCTTTGCTCAAAACCGGGCTGGAAGCCGGTTCGACTGCAATCACCTGTACATTCGAATTTTGCTCTTTCAGGTATTTTCCGGTTCCAGAAAGAGTTCCGCCGGTACCGACGCCTGCAATAAAGAAATCCACTTTTCCATCAGTGTCTGCCCAGATCTCAGGGCCAGTTGTTTCATAATGTGCAGCAGGGTTAGATGGGTTTACAAACTGCCCAGGAATATAGGCGTTTGGAATCGTTTTTGCAAGCTCATCTGCTTTTGCAATTGCGCCTTTCATTCCGGCAGCACCATCGGTTAGTACAAGTTCTGCACCGTAAGCTTTTAAAAGACTGCGGCGCTCTACGCTCATGGTTTCCGGCATTGTCAAAACGATTCGATATCCGCGCGCAGCTGCAACGCTGGCAAGACCAATTCCGGTGTTGCCACTGGTGGGTTCAATGATGACAGAGTCTGATTTGAGCTTTCCAGAGTCTTCTGCGTCTTTGATCATGCGCAGCGCGATACGGTCTTTCACACTTCCTGCGGGATTTAAATATTCCAGTTTTGCAAGGATGTGTGCCTTTAGGTGATGGATTTTTTCAAAATTGGTTAATTCCAAAAGCGGTGTTTTTCCAACCAGCTCGGTTAGACTTTTATAAATTTTTGCCATTGCAATCCCTCCAACATATTATTCATATATGATTAGTATGTGTTAATAATATCACCTTTTTTAAAATTGTCAATAGCTTTTTTGAATAATTAGTAAATTTAAAAGAAGAAGAATGAGAAAAGAAAGGCGATCATGAATTCTGATGAATATTGCTTGTTCACCCTTTTGAAACATGATATAATAAATTGTTATAAAGAAAGAATACATTGTAATTATGATTGGATATTAAGGATCGATGTGTATCCTTAAAAATTTACAGCACCGATTTTTGGCTAAAATAGGTGCTTTTTTATAAATCGAAATGATGAGAGAGGATTTTTAGGATGGATAGTTTTTGGGTTGCGCTAAATGCAGTAATGCCATTTTTGCTGTATATTGCGTTTGGATATGGAACTCAGCACACAAAATTGGTGGATGAGGCGTTTTTAGATCGGCTGAATACGATGGTTTTTAAATGCTTTTTCCCGATTTTGATGTTTTATAATGTTTATAAGACAAAAGCGGGATTTCAGCTTGATTCAAAATTAGTTCTTTATGCGATGCTTAGCTTATTAATCGTTGTGTTGTTGCTTGTTTTGATTGTACCACGGCTGGTGAAAGAGAATCCGGTGCGCGGCGTTGTGATTCAGGCAATTTACCGCAGTAATTTTGTACTGTTTGGTGTGGCATTGACGGTTTCCGTCTATGGAGAAGATCAAGCATCTTTAGCGGCTATTTTGGTGTCGATTGTTGTCCCTGCTTATAATGTTATTGCTGTAATTGTTCTGGAAATGTTTCGAGGAAGAAAACCCAAACCAAAACAGTTAATTAAGAATATTGTTACAAATCCGCTGATTTTGGGTGCTTTATGTGGACTGGCTTTTTATCTTTTGGGAATTCATTTGCCGGATTCTCTCGAAAAAACGGTTGCGCAATTTTCTAATCTGACAACCCCGATGGCGTTGTTTACATTAGGAGGTACGCTGCATTTCTCTGATATGGCTCGCAATGCAAAAGTGCTGACGTTTGGACTTCTCACAAAACTGATTTTGATTCCGACAGTCGTCCTTGGAATTGCTGCTGCGATTGGTTTTCGAGGATCGGAGCTTTTTCAGTTACTTGTTATGTATGGTGCGCCGGTTGCGACGGCATCCTATGCAATGGCACAGAACATGGGCGGAGATGGAAAACTGGCAGGGCAGTTTGTAGTAATTAGTACAGTGGCTTCGGTTGTTACAATTTTCTTTTGGATCTTTTTACTCAGAAGCATGCAGCTTATTTAACTTAAGATTAAAATTAAGAGAATAAGAAAGAAAAATAATATGAAACAGAAATGGCTGACTAAAAGGACGACAATGGTGCTTTTGATGGCAATTTTGACGGGATGTTCCGAACAGACTTCCCCATCAAAGAGTGCGGCAATTTTGTCCTCTTCTACGACGCCATCGCAAGAAATTTCTTCCATAGAATCGGCTGTTCCGGACGTGAATTCAGGATCAGAAACGGTAACGCCGGAATTAAAGGCGAAGAAAAAACTTTCTCAGATGACATTAAAGCAAAAAGTTGGACAGCTGTTTTTCCTTTGTTATCGCAAAGACGCTGACGGAAATAATCTTTTAAAGCTCGATGAAGCTTCAAAAAAGCAAATTCAGAACATTCAGCCAGGAGGAATTGCACTCTTTGAAGAAAATATTGGTACAGTAGAGGGAGTACGCAGCTATATTCAAACGGCAGAAATTCAAGAAAAGCTGCCTCCATTTATTTCGGTCGATCAGGAGGGCGGCCTTATTCAGAGAATTAAAAGTACGGATTCTATTCCGGCAACAAATGTGCCGCCAATGATGGAAGTAGGCAATACCGGCGATACAGTTTTGGCAAGAAAGGTCGGCAATGTTTTGGGCAGTGAACTTTCTGTATTTGGCTTTAATTTGGATTTTGCGCCGGATTGTGATGTCTTTTCCAATCCTAACAATACCGTAATCGGCAACCGTTCTTTTTCCAGTGATCCGAATGTGGCTGCATCTATGTCAATCGCAGTCAGCAACGGATTGCGGGATACCGGAACGATTCCGGTGATAAAGCATTTTCCGGGGCATGGGGATACAGATGCGGATACGCATGTAGGATATGCAGTTTCGAATAAAACTAAGGCAGAGCTGGAGCAAAAAGAATTGGTGCCTTTTAAAAAGCAGATTCAATCTGGTGCGGAGATGATTATGGTGGCACATATCAGCTTGCCGCAGATCAATGGGGACAATACACCGGCTACGCTTTCTCAATCGGTTGTTACAGGAATTTTAAGGGATGAGCTTGGATTTCATGGGGTTGCAATTACCGATGCAATGGATATGGGAGCAATCACCGAAAATTATACTTCGGCACAAGCGGCTACGATGGCACTAAATGCCGGAATGGATATGATTTTGATGCCGAAAGATCCGGCGGAAGCCTATCAAGCAATCTTAAAAGCCGTACAGAATGGCACGATTTCACAAGAACGCCTTGATACTTCCGTGCTGAGAATTTTAACGCTAAAATACAAATATGATTTGTTTAATCATAAAAAGCTTTCCGACCCAAGTGTCCTTGGTTGTGAAGAGCATCAAAAGATTGTTCAGCAGGTGACAGGCGGATAGAAGAAATTAAATCTATATGTTTGTCCTAAAAAGAGATTCAGTGCAAGCTGAATCTCTTTTTAGGACGGGATAACGTCTGTATTTTTGATTTTTTTAGGGGAATAGGGTATAATTTTAAGCAATATCAGCGATGACTGGAGGATTTTAAAATGCAGCAAATTCCAATTGTAATTGTCGGAGGGGGAGCTTCTGGCCTTTTCTGTGCAGTACAAATTGCAGAGAAACTTGGTGGAAAAAATATTGTAATTTTGGAAGCTGGAAAACGAGTGGGTACAAAATTACTCGCTACCGGGAATGGACGCTGCAATCTTACGAATCTTCGGGCGTCGCAGGAGCATTATCATGGAGATGTCAAAAAAGCAGAAGTGCTTTTGCAAAAATATTCTCCCGAATCCGTTATTGAATCGTTTCGAAAAATTGGGCTTCTTTGCAGAGAAGAGGGAGAAGGGCGCGTTTATCCCTACAGCATGCAGGCTTCCTCTGTTTTGAATCTTCTGCGTGCCCGTCTTCAGTTACTGGGAGTACGTGAATGCTGTGAATTTGAAGTGGTTAAAATTCAAAAAGATGGGGATGGATTCCTTCTCAGTTCGAAAAGTAACGAAAAAATCAGAGCTCAAACCTGTATTTTAGCGACTGGGGGAAAAAGCAGCGCAAAATTTTCTTCCGGATATGATCTGCTGCGGCAGCTTGGCCATACGATTGACAGCTTAAAACCAGGACTTTGCCCGATTTTTGTTTGTGAACAGCAGAAAATTCGCACACTAAAAGGGATAAGGGCTCGGGGAATGGTGACTCTGCTTCGCAAAGGGAAGGTGATCGCCTGCACAATGGGGGAAATTCAATTTACTGCACAAGGACTTTCAGGAATCTGTATTTTTGATCTTTCTGGAAAAGCTTTGTCTGGGGATCATATTTCATTGGATCTAGCACCGGAATATGATGTAAAGACTTTAAAATCACTAGCAGAAGCATGTGATGGTTCTTTGCAAGGGGTTTTGCCAAAAGCATTGGCTGCCTGTTGTACACCGGAAGATTGTAAACATTTGCAGTTTACTGTGCAAAAGACAGCACCATTTCAAAATGCACAGATTACAGTTGGCGGGGTTCCATTAGATGAAATTGATGAATCCTGTGAGTCGCGCAAAGTTCGGAACCTCTGGATTTTGGGAGAGCTTTTAAATTTAAATGGAGACTGTGGCGGCTTTAATCTGCATTGGGCGTGGATTACTGCGATGGCGGCAGCTGAAAAAATCAGCAAGGAGGGAATCAAATGAGATATCGAATTTCATCGTTGTTACTGCCTCTTTCTTATCGGCAGGAGGATCTTTTTAAGTTAGCAGCGCGCAGTTTGCAGATTTCTCCCAAAGAGATTCATCATTTGGAACTCGCCAAAAAATCAGTAGATGCACGCCATAAAAATCAAATTCATTTTATTTGTACGGTAGAGGTGGAAGTTGATCGTAAAGTTCCTGGGATTTCTCGCAATTCTAAGGTAACAGAGGCTGTGCCTTATCGTTATGTTTTGCCTGAAAGTAAGCCGCTTGTTACGCGTCCAGTAATCGCTGGCTTTGGGCCTGCAGGATTGTTTGCTGCCCTGATTTTAGCGAAGTCGGGACAACGCCCCATCGTTTTAGAGCGTGGAGCTCCGGTAGAAGAACGACAGAGATCAGTACAGGATTTTTGGAAGACCGGTGTGCTGAATCCAGAAAGCAATGTCCAATTTGGAGAAGGCGGAGCGGGAACTTTTTCCGATGGAAAACTGAATACTGGGACGAAAGACATTCGGATTCGTTATGTTTTGGAACAATTTGTTTTGGCAGGAGCGCCGGAGTGTATTTTATGGGAGGCAAAACCGCATATTGGGACGGACTTGCTGCCCAAAACCATTCAAACTTTGCGAAATCAAATTTTGTCTTTAGGCGGAGAAGTGCATTTTCATAGTAGGGTTGATGGATTTTTGCGCAATTCTGACGGGTCTTTAAAGGGAATACGAGTTCATTCTTTGAATGGATTTTTTGAAATTCCGTGTGAACAGCTGATTTTAGCAGTTGGGCACAGTGCGCGGGATACTTTTTCGATGCTCTTTAAAGAAGGCGCGCTTCTGGAACCAAAACCGTTTGCGGTTGGCGCGAGAATTGAACACTTGCAGCAAAAAATTAATGAGAGCCAGTATGGTGCTTTTTCTAAAGAACCGGCTTTGGGTGCAGCTGATTATCGCATGGCGGTCCATTTGGAGAATGGGCGCGGTGTTTTTACCTTTTGTATGTGTCCCGGTGGTACGGTTGTTGCAGCTGCCAGTGAAGAGGGAAGAGTCGTTACAAATGGAATGAGTGCCTTTGCGAGAGATGGTAAGAATGCGAATTCGGCGCTTTTGGTCGGAATTACGCCGCAGGATTTTGAAAGTGATCATCCGCTTTCCGGCATTGAATTTCAGCGAAAATTAGAGAATGCAGCATTTTTAGCGGGAGGCGGTGCTTATTTGGCACCATGTCAGCGTGTGGGAGATTTTTTGAAAGGGAGAAAGACAGATTCTTTTGGAACTGTTGAACCGACTTATCCACGAGGAGTTCAGCTGGCAAATTTACAGGAATGCCTTCCGAAATTTCTCTGTGAGGCAATGGGAGAAGGAATTCTTAGAATGGACCGGAAGCTGCATGGATTCTCTGATCCGGATGCTCTATTGACCGCAGTGGAATCTCGGTCTTCTTCACCGGTTCGGATTGTGCGCGGAGAAAATTATGAATCTGTTTCAATTCCAGGGCTTTATCCATGCGGAGAAGGCGCCGGATATGCAGGCGGAATTGTTTCTGCAGCAGTTGATGGAATTCGTTGTGCAGAGAAGATTCTTCAAAAAACAATGGAATAAAAAAGCAGGGGACTAAAAAGTCCCCTGCTTTTTTATATGGGTAGCACAAATAGAAAAATGAGACAAAAGGCTAAACAAAATATAAAAATTTTGATCCAGCCTTAAAAATCAATATTTCTCGATTCGGCGCTGTTTGCGCAAAGCATCTCTTTTTTCTCCGGATTTCCATGCTGCTTTTTCTTCATCTGTTTCGACAATCAGAGAAGGAACCATAGTTGGATGTTCATCCTTATCCAATGCAACCATCACAAAGTGTGCGGTATTCACAAGTTTTCGGCTTCCATCCAGTTCTTCCACATAACTGTCCACCTGGACCTCCATAGAGGTTCTTCCAACAT
This sequence comes from Ruminococcaceae bacterium BL-4, assembly GCA_902809935.1. Taxonomy (NCBI): domain Bacteria; kingdom Bacillati; phylum Bacillota; class Clostridia; order Eubacteriales; family Oscillospiraceae; species Ruminococcaceae bacterium BL-4. Next base: position 1,445,071 of record LR778134.1, read on the forward strand.
AGGTGATTTTTCCAAATAACAGAACGGTATCGTTGATATGTACGGCTTCTTTAAATTGAAGATTATCGATAGAAGCGGTAGTAGTATTGCAATGGGAGTGCCTACGCGCGACAACTCCTGCAACAACGTCAATCCATTCTACTAATTGTCCGCCGAAGAGTCTTCCGGCACCGTTAATATGGCTGCTTAAAACAATTTGTGTCTGTACAACTGCAGATTCTGAGACATGTTTTGAAGGCCTTGTTTCCATGACGATCACTCCAGTTTTAAAAATTTTTACTTAATTTCTTTTAAATGTTCCATGTTCTTTTTGATCTGTTCGCAGCAATAATGGAACTTTTCTTTTTCTTGTGTATTTAGTGACAGTTCCACGACTTCTTCTGCGCCGGCAGCTCCAATTATAGCGGGAACACCTGCGAATAATCCGGATTCTCCATATTCCCCACAGAGTTCACAGCTTGCCGGAAGAATTTGTTTTTCATCTTGAAAAACAATGTGAACCATTCTTGCGGCAGTGCTAGCAATCGCATATTCGGTGCAGAACTTTCCACTGAATGTACGCCAGCCTGCGCCAATTGCATATTTTTGCATTTCATCGCGGTCAAATTGGAATCGTTTGTCCGTTTTTGCCCACTCATCCAGAGATTTACCGCGGAAAGATACACAAGACCACGGTGCAAATTGGTCGCTGCCGTGTTCTCCAAGCATATAAGCGGTAATGGATTTATGATCAATTCCGGTTTGTTCGGCTAAAGCTGAAATTAATCTGGCCGTATCAAGGCCAGTCCCAGTTCCAAATACGCGGCCGCGCGGGAGTTTGAGCCCAAGAGCCAGCTGTCTGGTAACAATATCGCAAGGATTAGAAATATTAATTAAGACTCCATCGAAACCAGAAGCTTTGATTTTATCAACATAGCCGTTTACTGCGGCAATGGTAAAGTCCATTTCCATCAGACGATTGTTATTGCCGCGGAGTAGATCAATATTACCAACGCTATTTACAATTATATCACAACTCCCAAGGTCCGCAAAGCCGCCGACAGCGATTTTAATTCGATGAGGAAGATATGCAACGCTGTCAATCAAATCTTGACATTCACTTTTTACTTTGTTTTCGTTCTGATCAACTAAAACAATTTCATCCGCAATTCCCTGAACAGCGATGCTGTATGCGACATGAGCGCCCACATGGCCTAGACCGATAATGCCGACTTTCTTTGTTTTCATCTTTTACCCTCCTAAAATAAAAATCCCCAAAAGTTTCAAAAATTTATGGATTTTGAATTATTATTTATTGTAGACTTATGATTTTTACTTGTCAATGAAGATTCTATTTACAAAAAATCGTTTTAATTGATTTCTTTTTTCATTTGGGTTATAATATTGGCAGTAAATGTTTTACAAGTAAGAAATGTTATTCTTATAGTTATACTAAAAAATCAGTTAAAAGGGTGCGTATTTGAATGAAAAGTTTTTCAAAAGTGTTTGATGATAAATATATGGGGTCTGTTAAAGTGGGACCCAAGGGGCAAATTGTCATTCCAAAAGAAGCACGGGATATGTTTGAAATTGAGCCGGGAGATACACTGCTGCTGCTCGCTGATAAAGAGCGTGGAATCGCAATTCCACAGAAAAAAGATTATGATCAGCTTTTTAAAAATTTATTTTCACTGGAACACGGAATATCAGAAGAAAAATAAAGAAAAAGCCTTTTCTCTTAGACTTAAGCTGAGAGAAAAGGCTTTTATATTTTAAAAGCATGAAAGCAGCAAATTCGTTTTCGCTGTATAGAAATAGAAAAAGGAGGGTAAACTTTTCCTGCAGGGGGAATTTCTTAATGTTTGCAGTTATATTTGCCATCATTGCTGGGGCTGCAATGAGCTTTCAGGGGGTATTTAATACACGTCTGAGTGATCATATTGGGCTTTATGAATCGAATGTACTGGTTCAGGGAATTGCATTTTTGTGTTCTGTGATTGTTCTGATTTTTTTTGGAACCGGAAATTTTAGTGCGGTTCATGAAGCAAGCAAAATGGATCTTCTCGGAGGAGCTTTGGGAGTTGTTATCACAGTTACTGTTATGCTGGCGATGAAAGGGCTTGGAGCAACGATTGCGGTCTCTATTATTTTAATTGCACAGCTTCTTACAGCGGCTGTAGTGGATGCGTTTGGTCTTTTGAATGAAGAAAAAATTCCGTTTACATGGCAGAAGATATTAGGATTAATCTTGATGGTCGGAGGAGTGATGTTATTAAAATACAAACTTCCGACGTAAAATTTTTAATTTATATTTCGTATATTTTTCTTTCAAATGACACAGAATAAACACATTCATCATTTATTCTATATTTATTAAATGATTACAAGATTCTTTTTCATAAATTTCTCCTCTCTCTAAAAAGGATGGGCTGCCGAAGTTTTTCGGCAGCCCATCCTTTTTATTATGCTTTTTGTTTTTGAAGTTTTTCTCGCTCTTTTTTTGCTTTTAAAACTTTCAGTCTTGAAAATTCTTCTCTGTCTTTTTCTTCCAGTGCATCTGAAATAAATTTCACAGCTTTTTGAAAGCGGGGAATCATAATGTTTTTCAGTGCGTTTGCGCGTTTCTGTGTCTTTTTGATAGAATCTGCAAGGCGATAAACACTGTTTTCCACCTCAGCAAGTTCTGCGGTCAAATATTTGACTTCTTGAAATTTTGAAAAGGCAAGATCGAGCGATGAATTTGTCTGAGAAAGCCCAAAGGGAATTTCTTGTTTTTCCTGAGGGTCGTTAATCGTAACGATCGGAATTTCTACGCCCATGACGCTGCGGAAAGACAGCTTTAAACTGTTATCCAGAGGAACCGTGCGGGCTAGATCAACTCCAATGCCCAATGTAATGTTTGCTTTTTGCAGCGCGGAATACGCTTCTTCATAAACATTGTCAATTTTGCTCTGAATCTCGTTGGCACGGGAAATTAGCTGCATCATCTCGCGAATCAAGATGTTGCGTTTACGGTCAAGCAGCTCAAAACCGGTCTGCGAAAGGGAGAGCGTACGCTTGGTAGCCAAAAGATTGCCTTTTGTCGGAACGGTTGTGATTGCCATCGGTTATTCCCCTCCCACTGTAGTTTGATCGAAATTAAGGTCTGTAGAATCGGTTTCTTTTTGCTGTGCATTTTCCTGTTCTGTTTTTTGCTTCTCAATTTCCTTTTTGGCTTTTTCGTAGTAGCGGTCGAGAAAGTCATCATCTACACGATCCAGTTCACTGCGCGGAAGGGTTGCAAGTAACCGCCAGCCTAAATCAAGGCTTTGCGCAAGCGTCCGATTTTCATGGAATCCCTGGCGTAAAAAGCGATGTTCAAAGAGATTTCCGAATTTCATATAATCTTTGTCAATAGGGGAAAGTTCTTCTTCACCGATTACGCTTGCCAAAGACCGTGCATCATTTACTTTTGCATAGCTTGCAAAAAGCTGATTTGCAAGAGCCGGATGATCTTCACGCGTAAATCCTTTGCCGATACCATCCTTCATAAGACGGGAAAGACTTGGAAGGACACTGACAGGAGGGTAAATTCCATTTGCATCCAAACTGCGATCCAAAGAAATCTGGCCTTCCGTGATATAGCCTGTCAAATCAGGGACTGGGTGCGTGACATCATCATTTGGCATAGTTAAGATTGGTAGCTGTGTAACACTGCCAGGTTTGTCTTTTATCATGCCTGCACGTTCGTAAAGGCTTGCAAAATCGCTGTATAAATAACCAGGGAAGCCTTTTCTTCCTGGAATTTCTCCTTTTGAAGAGCTGAACTCACGCAAAGCTTCTGCATAGCTTGTCATATCGGTCATAATAACAAGAATGTGCATTCCAAGTTCAAAAGCCAAATATTCAGCAACTGTCAGCGCACAGCGCGGGCAGAGAGTACGTTCAATAATTGGGTCACTGGCAAGGTTTAAAAACATAACGACTTTTCCAAGGACGCCGCTTTCTTCAAAACTACGGTGAAAATATTCTGCGACATCATTTGTAACACCCATGGCGGCAAAAACAATTGCAAAATTATCTTCTCCGCCCTTATCAGTAATCTTTGCCTGACGGGCAATCTGAACCGCCAGCTCATTATGCTTCATGCCGGATCCGGAAAAGATCGGCAGTTTTTGTCCACGAATCAAAGTAGTCAGCACATCGATCGAAGAAATACCGGTATTAATATAGTTCTGCGGATATTTTCGACTGACGGGATTGATTGGGGTTCCGTTAATGTCGGCGCATTTTATAGGAAAGATATCGCCAAGCCCATCAATAGGGCGGCCGGCTCCATTAAACACACGTCCAAGAATTTCAGGAGACAGCGCCATTTCCATTGGGTGTCCGGTTAAACGAGTACGTGTATTTGTCAGAGAAATACCGCGCGTTCCTTCAAATACCTGAATCACGACACGAGAGCCTTCCATCTGAACAACACGTCCCTGGCGCTGGGTACCGTTTTCAAGCTGAATGGTTACCATTTCATCAAAGGAAATATCCGGGACGTCATCCAGAACGATCAGGGAACCGTTGATTTCTTTGACTCCAACATAATCCAAAATCATTTTCTGCGCCCCCCTTAAGAGTTCATCACGAGTCCGGAAACGGTTTTATCAATTTCGGACAAGTATTGATCGAAAAGTTCCAATTTATTATTTGGAACATCGTATTTCATCTTAATAATTTTATCAAACAGGCCGGACTGTACCAAACCGGAAATCGGGATATTGGTGGTGACTAATTCCTTTGCCTTATGATAGAGATGGAGAATTACTTCCATCATACGCTTTTGCTTTTCCAGCGGAACATAAGTATCTTCCGGATGAAAAGCATTTTGCTGCAGAAAACCAACACGAATGACTTTTGCAATCTCAATGACTAACTTTTGGTCATCTGGCAGTACATCTGCACCAATCAACTTTACGATCTCCATTAACTTGTTTTCTTCCAACAGAATGGAGCTGATTTCAGAACGATATTTAATAAATTCAGGACCGATATTTTTTTCATACCATGGATTTAAATCGTTGATATATTCCGAATAGCTTTCCATCCAGTTGATGGCAGGATAATGACGCGCATAGGCAAGCGACTTATCCAGTGCCCAGAAGCAGCGGGTAAAACGTTTGGTGTTCTGAGTAACCGGTTCAGAAAAATCGCCGCCTGCAGGCGAGACAGCACCGATTAATGTAACGGAGCCTTCGCTTTCATTTAGATTTTTCACGAGACCGGAGCGTTCATAAAATTCCGCCAAGCGGCTAGGCAAATAGGCTGGGAATCCTTCTTCAGCAGGCATCTCTTCCAAACGGCCGCTGATTTCACGCAAAGCTTCTGCCCAACGTGAGGAAGAGTCCGCCATCATTGCCACATGATAGCCCATATCACGGTAGTATTCACAGAGTGTTACACCTGTATAAATACTAGCTTCACGGGCGGCAACCGGCATATTGGAGGTGTTTGCAATCAGAACGGTACGATCAGTCATCGGACGTCCACTTTTTGGGTCAATTAGAGCACCGAATTCTTCCAGGACCTGACTCATTTCATTTCCACGTTCTCCGCAGCCAACATAAACAATGATATCTGCATCGCACCATTTTGCAAGTTGATGCTGTGTCATTGTTTTTCCGGAACCAAAACCGCCAGGAATTGCTGCTGCACCGCCTTTTGCAATCGGGAACAGCGTATCAATAACACGCTGGCCGGTGATCAGTGGCACAAAACTTGGCTGCCGTTCTTTTACGGGGCGCGGGGTCCGAATCGGCCAACGCTGGCAAAGAGTCAGCGGGTGAACAGTACCTTCTTCGTCGGTAATTTCTGCAATCGTATCGTTGACCCGATAGCTGCCGTTTTCCATTACTTTTGTAAACGTGCCGGAAAGGGCGGGAGGAACAAGGCAGCGATGTTCGATTGCTGGAGTTTCCGGGCAAGTAGCATAAATTTGTCCAGGAGAAGCTTTATCGCCTTGTTTTACTTTTAGGGTCATATCCCATTTACGCTCCTGATCGAGTGCAGGTACATTACAGCCGCGCGCAATAAATGCGCCGGAAGAATCTGCAATTGCTTTCAAGGGACGTTCGATTCCATCAAAAATATTATCCAGAATTCCAGGGCCAAGCGTTACATTCATCGGGAACCCGGTTCCAGTGATCGGTTCACCCGGGCGAAGTCCGGTGGTCTCTTCATAAACCTGGATTGTGGTGCGGTCGTCGGTAATACCAATTACTTCACCAACAAGTTTTTGCGTTCCTACATAGACCATTTCCATCATAGAAAAGTCTTTGGTGTCTTTTACGGTGACGACCGGACCGTTAATGCCGAAAATCACATTTCTACTCATTCACAGTTACCTCAATCGTCATACTATTTCCATATGGGTGTTTTCCGCAAACCATTTGCGCTGATTTTCCAAGAGAGAATCAAAAGTTTCATCAGCAACAATTCCTTGCGTATTGCTTTCAGCCCAAAAACCGCCGAGTCGAATTTTTCGGTCTATACGGAAGATACAACGACCAAAAAGCGGCTCTAAAAGATCCTCATATTTTTTATCTTCTTCCCGCAGATAGATTACAGTATCTCCTACTGTAAAGAGTGGTTTCATTTTTAAAGCGCACTTCTTTAAGTATTCAGGATATTCTGGTCCATTTGCGTAGTCCAGAAGCTTTTTTGCGGCATTGTTAAAGACTTCTTCAGTGATTGCTTTTCGACGTTTTAACAGTGCCTGCCGGCCTTCTAGTTCTTTTTTTGCCATTTCACGAGCGATAGAGGCAGTCATGTTGGCCATTTCCTTCTGAATCATCTCGTAGGCTTCTTGTAGAACTTGGTCTGTTGCTTTTTCAAGTTCCTTTTGTTTATAATCTAAGATTTCCTGTTTGATTTTTTGACGTTGTTCGCTGGCATATTGGTTAATTGCCTCATAAAATTTTCCAACGTGGAAATCTTCATGATTTACCGTAGCTGGTGCCGAAGTATCGGCTGGGGCTGCGGAAGGATTTGTTTTCATCAGTCTGCACCTCCCCACAGGTTAAATTTTTACCCCGATGGCTTCGCGGACATATTGGGTAATAGAGTCTTTTGTACGTCCGTTCCCATGGCGATCCGGAATTTCTACAATCAGTGGTTTTTTCATTTTTAATTTTAAGGTATAGATTTTTTCCGGACAAAGCTGTAATAAGGTAGCAGTAATTAAAATAACTGCTACATCATCCATTTTGATTGCGTCATCCAAAGCCTTTTGTACTTCTTCGGCCTTGTGTACGACGACTCCATCAATTCCCGCAAGCCGCATACCTTCTTGCGTATCAACGTTATCGCTGATTAGATAAAAGCGCATGGTTCACACCTTCGTAAAGAGCAAAATTGCAATCAGCAGGCCATACAGAGCAATGCCTTCGCCCAATGCAACGAAGATGATTGCTTTACCAAAGTTCTTAGAATCTTCACTGCAGGCACCGATTGCTGCAGCGGCACTGGGGCCAACTGCGATTCCGCCGCCGACGCCGCCAATACCAACCGCGAGGCCGGCAGCAATTGCTACCAGACCGTTAGCGCTGGAAGCAACGGCACCTGCTGCATGAGCAGTCATTGGGATTGCCAGGGTAACGACACCGACCAAAAGGCAGGAGAAAATCTGTGTCATTAGAGCAGTACGGGGCTTTTTCCCGTGGTTTACTGCGCGGACAGCCCACATTACAGAGCCAATTAAAAATACTACTGGAACAGCTAATAAAATTGCAGTCATAACAAAAACCTCCAAGTCAAATTGAATTCATTTTAATTATTTTAAGATGGGGCACGAACCTCTACCGGAGTAAAGGGACGACCGTCGCCATCGTAAAAACGACTGAACATTTCATAGAAATTCAGACGAAGGACGTGGATACTTACGAGCAATCCTTCCAACGCCATCACAAAGATATTGCCAATTACAAGAACAATTGGATAACCGACACCACCGACCATATCTGCCAGCGTAAATACCATATTCATCATGCCGGCGTGGACTAGTACAAAAGCACCTACTCGCAGGAATGAAACGGTATTACTAAGGTAAGAAAGAAGAAATTCAAACAATTCAAAGAAATTCTGAACAATGAATTCGCCCCATTTTTTCGGTTTCCAATCGGGCTTATGTTCCATAAGACCGCCCAAAACTTCGCGGAAAAACATAACTAAGAGAGGCAAAACGATTAGAAGAGTTACATAAAGTGGGGTCATTACCGGAGTGCCAAGAAGCTGCAGAATGAATCCGAAAACAATACTAATATAGAAAATCAGACCAGCAACCCCATTTTGTCCGAAAAGTGCACGCTCATAGTGTCTTTGACGAAGAGAAGAGAAAATGTTGAGGAACATAGCGACAATTAGAAGAACAACACCGATAGAAACAGCAACAATCAGAATATTGGTCGTTGTGCTTCCTTCCATAACGGAAATAGGTTTTTCTGAAAATCCGAGTGCATAATAGAGCGGGTCAAGCAAATGCTCAAATCCAAATACGGAACCGAATACAGAGCCAAAAATACAAGAAGAAATTCCACAAGGCATTAAAATGTGTCCGAGAGGCATGTTTTTCTTTTTCCACATCCATAAGCCGAGCAGAAATGCACAGATGCCATGCCCTACATCGCCAAACATGATGCCGAATAATGTCACAAAAATACAGGCGAGAAGGGGAGTTGGATCAATTTCGCTGTAATTTGGCAGGCCGTACATTTCAGTAAAATATTCAAAGGCTTTAAATGGACGGCGGTTATGTAGTTTTACCGGCGGGGAATGAACCAACTCATTAGAAGCATCGTCGAGATTGTATTCTACGCTGGAACACTGATCCAGCTTGCTGGTAAAGGAATTTTCAGCTTCTTGGGGAATCCAGCCGGAAAGAATGAAAAAGCCATTATATTGGAATGCGTATTTTCGAATGCCAAAATAAGTATTTTTAATGGTCAGCCATGAATAAATCAGGTTGCAGCGTTCCTGCTCATCTTTCCAAAGATGTTGGATTTCATCATCAACTTTTTTTAATTCATTGCGGGAAGCTTCGGCTTCTTGTTTAAATTGTTCAACAGCTTCTTTTGGGGTACCGTCAAAGCGCTCCAGAGCTAACGGCTGAAAATACAAACGAGAAAAAATTCGGTCGATTTCTGGGCATTGGTCTATGGGGCAAATATAAACTCCCCAAACTGTTTTTTCATCCGATGTACAAGGAAAGAACACTACAAATGGATTATCTTCATATGTTTTCAGCTGTTCATAACCAGCTCTCGGCAAAGAGCCAAAGTGAATAGAGATAAACTGACATACACGAATTTTTTTCAAATCAACTGCCAACCCGACAAAATGGGCAGCATCTTTTGCATCTTGTTCATGGCGCTGTACTTCTTTTGAAATTTTTTCGTGCTGCGCCTGAAGCTTTGCGATACGATTAGACATTGCCTGCGCATAGTGAAGAGCCTGAATAGGTTTTAGCTGTTTCTTTTCAGTTTCTTCTTCTGAAAAAAGATGAAGGGGCTGCCCAATCGATTTGATAGAAGAAGAAAGCTGCTGCAAAGGCGCCTGATATGGATTATCTTCACTTAAAGGCAGAAAGGATTCTGTGTTAGAGTAAAAATTCATCGCATTATCTGGATGAAATAGGTGACTTTTTCCGCAGATTGCAGTCACTGCGTCCAATTCACGTAGTTGTCCTATCATGCTGATGATTTTTACCTTGATAATAGCCAAGATTTAGGAACTCCTTCCGCTGAACCGTTCGGGGTTCAGAAGATTTTGAATTTCTGCTTTCTGCAGTTGATAACGCACTCCTTCAATCAGCGTGGTTAGATCATGTAGTTCTGATTGAAGAAGAAAAACATAGGAAAAAAGTACGACACTAGGGTTAGGACTAAAACGAATCTTTTTGCGGCAGTCATGATGTTCAATATAAAAGATCAGATCGTCCGGATCTTTGTGTGGGGTTGAGAGTGTACGTTTTCCAACCCGCGTTGTCTGCATAATTTCAGTAACTTCTTTTTCAGATTCTGCTGCTGCCATTCGATCAAGCGTTTCTTGTTTTAGACTGCCAAAAGGCAGCAGCAGCGATTTAATCTGATCGGGACCAGCGTGATAAGTCCGCTTTAAACGAATGATTCTGCTGTAATTACTGAGATCAATGTAATCGTCAAAAATACGCAGCAATTCTTCGCGGGTCTGTCCTTTTGTTTCTTTATAGATGACTTGATAGAGCCGCTGCATCAGATCAATCCAAAGGGCGCTTTCAATTCCGGTATAATCAATTTGTTCTTCAGGACTTTTTGGAGCAAAAGATAAAAGAATTTTCTCATATTGTGTATGGGAAAGTGCATGAAGAAGCTGATCATAGCTGGAGAGCGTATGAAGTGCTTTTTCGTCAATCTCTGTTTGATGTGCTGCACTTTCCGGGATTAAAAAGAAAGGATCTTCCATCTGTCCGGAATTCAGTCTTGTGATACAGCGCAGAATCATTTGAATTTCCAGCTTTTGAAGAAGATAAGCTGAAACATGTTCCCCAAGGTCTAGATCATATCGAGCTAATTTTGCGCTTTCGCTAAAGAGCCGCTCTCGCAGGCAGGCTTCTAGCTGACCACGGTGAATATGAAATTCATCTATCGAAACGAGAACGGAACGATATGTGGTATGTGCTTTTAGATAGGTGGCAATATCATTGACGGAAGAACAATCCAGAAGAGCCATCCAGTCCTCAAAGCGCAGTCTTTGGCCATAGAGTGCGCGCGCTTTACTGAGAACGGCGTTTGATGAGGTCTGTCCCATGGTTATCCCTCCAATACACGGCTGACCAATTTCTGAACCCAATCATCATGATTTTGATGGTAAATATCCTCCATCTTTTGTCGCAGGACAGCTTGTTTCTGCTCTGTTACTTTCCATTTTTCTTCAGCCAATTTACGTTCCTGAGGTTCGTTTTTGTGCAAGCGTTCTCTTGCTTCTTTTAAATAAGCATCCCGAATTTCTTCTCGGCGCTTAGCAACATCACTAGTGGCCTGCAACTTTTCTTTTTGTGCGAGATCAGTGATCTTTTGAGCCTGCTGATCCATTTTTACAATTTGGTCAATTAAGTTTTCCATAGATACACCTCCTAAAACGGCATGAATCCCGGAAAACATTTGTTTTCCGGGAAAAGATTGACAACATCTATTTTTAAAAGCCTATAAAATGTAAAGTTAGGTTTCTTATGAAACTTACTAAGACAAAATCATAGTAGTACAATTACAATCAAAATTCAAGAGAAATATTCACAAATCTTACAAAAATCTTTTAAAAATTTGGTAGATATCATCAATAAATAATAAAATGTTTTTCTTAAAATGCAGAATCAAGAAACATGTATGCAAAATTGATCCGGAAGTTCTATAAGAAAAATAAAAGGACTTAGAATTTATCTTAACTTTTTTAATATTACAAGTTTCGACTTTTTAAAAAATGAATCTTTTACTTTTCAAAATTCAAAATTAATTTTTAAGGCTCTGCATAGGAGCAGGAATCCGACCACCGCGTGAAATCAGTTTGGCAGGCGAATAAGAATTCAATTCCATTACAGGACCGCTGCCTAAGAGGCCGCCAAAGTTAAGTTCGTCGCCGACTTTTTTGCCGATGGCAGGAATCAGTCGAACAGCCGTTGTTTTCAGGTTTACCATACCGATGACTGCTTCATCTGCGATAATAGCGGAAATCACTTCAGCGGGGGTATCGCCGGGAACAGCGATCATATCAAGCCCGACGCTGCAAACAGCTGTCATTGCTTCCAGTTTCGTAATAGAGAGTGCACCGCAGCGGGCAGCGTCGATCATTCCTGCATCTTCGGTAATCGGGATAAATGCGCCGGAAAGGCCGCCGACGTGAGAACTTGCCATAATACCGCCCTTTTTCACCGCATCATTTAAAAGTGCCAAACAAGCGGTTGTTCCATGGGCACCACAACGCTCCAGACCCATTTCTTCGAGAATATGTGCAACGCTGTCTCCGACTGCCGGTGTGGGGGCAAGAGACAAATCTACGATTCCAAAGGGGACGCAAAGTCTGCGGCTGGCTTCCAGTGCAACCAACTGTCCCATACGGGTAATTTTAAATGCGGTTTTTTTGATAATATCCGCTACTTCGGTTAAATCACCATCTGGACATTTATGCAGGGCTGCGCGTACAACACCTGGGCCGGAAACACCGACGTTGATGACGCAGTCTGGCTCGCCTACTCCGTGAAAAGCACCGGCCATAAAAGGATTATCCTCCGGAGCGTTGCAGAAAACAACTAGCTTTGCGGCGCCAATGCAGTCTCTGTCGGCAGTGCGCTCTGCAGTTTCACGGACTACTTTTCCCATTTTTGCAACTGCGTCCATATTGATGCCGGCTTTGGTTGTGCCGATGTTTACGCTGGAGCAGACGAGTTCAGTTTCGGAGAGTGCTTCGGGAATGCTCTCAATCAATGCGTAGTCACCGGGGGCGAATCCTTTGTGAACCAGAGCAGAGTAGCCGCCGATAAAGTTAACGCCGACTTCTTTTGCAGCCCGGTCGAGTGCTTTTGCATAGCGAACGGGATTTACGCCGGGGCAGGCTCCCGCCACCATCGCAATCGGGGTCACAGAAATTCGTTTGTGAATAATTGGAATTCCGTATTCCTTGCTGATGTCTTCTCCGGTTTTTACGAGCTTACTTGCGTACCGGCAAATTTTATCATAAATTTTGCCACACGCTTTGTCTGCATCACTGTCAATGCAGTCTAAAAGAGAAATTCCCATTGTGACCGTACGCACGTCCAGATTTTCGTTGTCGATCATATCAATGGTTTCCAAAATGTCATGGGTATTGAGCATGGATTTACTCCTTTATTAGTTTTTGACGCCGTATCAATTAAATGCGGTGCATAGAATTAAAAATATCTTCGTGCATGATGTGAATCGTGAGGCCTTCTTGTTTTGCGAGTGCTGTGAATTCGTCAGAGAGTTGATCAAACGGAATTTTGGAATCCTTCAGATCAACCAACATAATCATTGCAAAGAGATCTTGCATAATCGACTGCGAAACATCCGTTACATTTACGCCGTTTTCTGCACAGATCGCGGTGACTTTTGCAAGAATTCCCACCATATCTTTGCCCAAAACTGTAATAACCGCGCGCATATTTATTCCCTCCGATACATGATTTAAACTTTTTAAATTTATTATGAACGATAAAAGAGAGACTGTCAATATTTTTTTGCCCCTCGACAAATTGTCCGGCAAACTGCTTAAAAATCAAGGATTCTGCCAAGGCAAAACAGTCACACTGATGTCTAGGATTCCAAGATAAAAAATGTTAAAATAAATTCGTCTTTTTTATTTATTCAAATTTATTCAAAAAATTGGAACCTTTAGAAAGAAGGTCAAAAAGTGAGATATCCTTTTTTGTCTGATTCTCATACTCATTCTAAATACAGCGAAGACGGTGCCGATTCGGTTATGATGCTTTGTAAAAGTGCACTTGATCAAGGACTTTATGCGATTACGGTTACCGATCATTGTGAATGTAATACTTATTGGGAACAGCATTTTCATGAATCAGTTTGCCAAAGTTGGAGCGAAACTCGGCGTGCTGCTGTCTCCTTTCAAAATAACATCCATATTTTTACTGGGGTTGAATTGGGACAACCAATGCAGGATAAAAGTGGTGCGAATGATATTTTAAATGCCTGTTCATTTGATTTTGTTCTCGGAAGTTTACATAATGTTAAAGATGAACGTGATTTTTATGATTTTGACTATCAGCATCGGGATGTAAGGCCGGTATTGAGCAAATATTTTGAAGAGCTTTTAGAGATGATCCGTTGGGGGAAATTTGATTCTCTGGCACATCTTACTTACCCGTGGAGATATTTTGAAGAGTATGGAATTGGAATTCCCATAGAAGACTATCAAAACCAGATTGACCATGTATTGAAAGAATTGATTCGGCAGAAGAAGAGTTTGGAAGTGAATACCAGTGGCTTGCGGCAAAAAATGGGAACAACGATGCCGAATGAAAAAATTCTCAGAAGATATCAAAGCCTTGGAGGAAGCATGATAACGGTGGGAAGTGATGCACATCGTTGGGCTGATGTAGGCAGCGGAATCGAGGAGACCTTGAGTATGATGCGGCGGATTGGATTTTCACATTTTACGATTTATGAAAAACGAGCGCCTGTGCAGGTCTTAATTTCGGAATAAGCTTTTTGAAAGAGGAAAGTGTATTTTATGCACTTTCCTCTTTTGTTTCTTTTTTTAATATGGTATAATAAAAGCTCAAAAATTTATAAAGAACAGTATTTCAGAAGGAGTGAAAGACCGATGGATCGACTTTTAACTTTGCTGCATGAGAATGCCCGCTTGAGCAATAAACAGCTGGCAGCAATGCTGGACGAGACGGAAGAAAATATCAGCGCAGCGATCGCTGATTACGAAAAACAAGGGGTTATCCGCGGCTATCAGGCCCTGATCAACTGGGAGCGTGTCGATACCAATAAGGCCATTGCCCTAATTGAGCTGCGTGTTTCTCCAAAGAAAAATCGTGGTTTCGATGAGATTGCAGGAAAAGTAATGAGCTTTCCTGAAGTAGACAGTGTCTATTTGATGTCTGGAGGCTATGATCTCGCAGTTACCGTTCACGGAAAGTCAATGCAGGATGTAGCAATGTTTGTTATGCGTCGTCTTTCCACCTTAGACAGTGTGCTTTCCACCGCAACGCATTTTATCTTGACTCGCTATAAAGAGAGCGGCGTCATTATGAATCAGGAGGAGGAAAAGGACGAGAGGAGAGACGTATACTGTGATTGATTACAGCAAGCTGCTGACAAAACGGATTCAGCAGGTTCGCCCCTCCGGTATCCGTAAATTTTTTGATATTGCCAACGAAATGGAGAATGTAATTTCTCTCTCTATAGGCGAACCGGATTTTTCGACTCCATGGCATGTGCGCCAAGAAGGAATCAAGTCTTTGGAGATGGGAAAAACATGGTATAGTCCAAATCGAGGTTTTGCAGAATTAAGAGAAGAGATCTGCAAATTTTTTGATCGTCACTATCATGTTCAATATGACCCGAAAACAGAAGTGCTTGTCACCGTCGGCGGCAGTGAGGCTTTGGATCTTGCGGTTCGCTGTTTAGTGGAGTCGGGAGAAGAAGTTTTGATTCCGCAGCCCAGTTTTGTTTGTTATGAACCGATGACGCAGATGGCGGGTGCTGTTCCGGTTATTATCGAAACCAAAGAGAAAGATGGGTTTCGCTTGACGCCGGAAGAACTGCGCGCAGCGATCACGCCGAAGACCAAACTCCTTATACTGCCGTTTCCAAATAATCCGACGGGAGCAGTTATGCGGAAAAAAGATCTGGAAGCGATTGCCGAAGTGATTCGTGGGACCAATCTGATTGTCCTTTCTGATGAAATTTATAGTGAACTGACTTATGGAGATCAGCAGCATGTTGCATTTTCGTCCCTTCCGGACATGCGCGAGCGTACGATCGTTGTCAATGGCTTTTCAAAAGCATTTGCGATGACTGGCTGGCGTTTGGGGTATGCTATGGGGCCAAAAGAGCTGATTGCGCAGATGACAAAGCTTCATCAGTATGCAATTATGAGTGCTCCGACTACCAGCCAATATGCAGCGATTGAAGCGATGCGCCATGGAGATGCTGATATCGTTTATATGCGCGAGCAGTATGATATGCGTCGCCGGCTGATTGTTGACGGCTTTAACGAAATGGACTTGACCTGCTTTGAGCCGGAAGGTGCTTTTTATGTTTTCCCATGTATTAAGCGTACGGGACTTTCGAGTGATGAATTTTGTGAAAAATTGCTTTATGCAAAGCATGTAGCAGTTGTGCCTGGCAGTGCCTTTGGAAATTGTGGGGAAGGATACGTTCGTGTTTCGTATTCTTACAGTATCAATCATATTACAGAAGCGCTTTCCAGAATTCGCGACTTTTTGAAGCAGCTTGGGTGCTGATTTATGGAACCGTTTGTTGTAAAAGCTTATGCAAAGCTTAATCTTGCGCTGGATCTGGTTGGGAAAAGAGAAGATGGGTATCATCTTCTGCGTATGGTGAATCAAAGCGTTAGTCTTGCTGACCGCTTGACAATCCTGCCAAGTGATATTCTGTTCGTAAAGTGTGACGATGCAGATCTGCCCGACGGTCCCGAAAATATTGTTTATCGTGCAGCAAAACATTTTTACGAAATCGTTCCCGAAGCACCTAAAATTCAAATTCAAATCGAAAAACATATTCCACACGAAGCGGGACTCGGCGGTGGCAGTACCGATGCCGCAGCCGTTCTGCAAATTTTAAATCAGATTTCAGGAAAACCATTTTCAGAGAAAGCGCTGCTTGCACTTGGTGAAAGAATTGGAGCAGATGTGCCGTTTTGTATCAAGGGCGGCACAGCTTTAGTCGAGGGAATCGGAGAGCAGATTGCTCTGTTAAATGAAATGCCTGCCTGCAAAATTGTTTTATGTAAACCTAAAATTGGAGTGGAAACAAAGGCAGCTTTTGAGATGGCGGATCGGTTGCCTTCTTTAGAAGCATGCTACAGCGAAAATGTAAAGCAGGCGGTCAAAGAAGGAAATCTGATAAAGCTTTCAGCTTCTCTTGGAAACTTCTTTGAAGATATTCTAAAACTTCCGGAAATTTTGAAATTGAAGGCAGCTTTTTTGAAAATGGGAGCGCTTGGTGCCGCAATGACAGGCAGTGGATCTGTGGTATTTGGAATTTTTGAGGATCCTATTTTGGCGCAGAAATGCGTGGATTCCTTAAAAAAGCAATATGATGAAACTTTTTTGTGTGAACCGGTCTCAGTTCCGCTTCAAATTGAGCCATAATTTTTAAACGAATTGTATAAATTTTCCAGTATGCCCCATACTTCCTTTGAACTTTATTTTAGAGGAGGAATGGGGCATGCGCCTTTTTACAAAAGCAGTTGCTGCAGCGTTAGTTCTTTGTTTGGCAATTTCCTGTACGGGGATCACTGCTGCAGGGGAAGGAATTTCTGATCGGGTTTTACGGCTGCACGTTCTTGCAAATTCAGATTCAGAAGAGGATCAAGCATTAAAACTAAAAGTACGGGATCGGGTTCTTTCAGTTAGTGAACAATGGTTCAAAAATGTGGATAGTCGTTACGAAGCACAAGAAGCTGCCGAGGAGCATCTTGCAGATTTAAAGGAAGCCGGAGAACAAGTTCTGAAAGAAAATGGAAGTGACGATCCGGTGGAGGTGCGATTAGAAGACTGCTGGTTCCCCACGAGAACCTATGGAAATGTAACATTGCCTGCCGGTACTTATCGGGCGCTCCGCGTTTTAATCGGCGAAGGGAAAGGGCATAATTGGTGGTGTGTGCTGTTTCCGGCGCTTTGTCTGCCGGGTGCGGAGCAGGATAATAATACTCTTTCCGATGTATTAACTCCGGCGCAGGAACAGATGACACAGCCGGGATTTGCCGTTAAATTTAAAACAGTGGAACTCTATGAAGAAATTCGCCAATGGCTTTCTCAAAACTCCTAGAAAGATTTTAAAAAGGCTCCTTCGGTTTTCCGAAGGAGCCTTTTTAAGCTTTTCCACCCGAATTGTTTATGATATAATAAAAAATAAGTAAAAAAGGAACGGGTGAGAAGATGCTGCATTTATTGTTGGGGCGTTCTGGAAGCGGAAAGACAAGAACTGTGCAGGAAGAATTGCGGAAACATGCCAAAAGTGAAGAGGAAAAGCTGTTTTTACTGGTTCCAGAACAGGCTTCTTTTGAGAACGAAAGAACAATTTTGCATGCACTTGGGGCCAAAGATGCGCAGAAAATTTATGTGCTGAGCTTTTCTCGCCTTTGTGACTTACTCGGTCGTACTTATGGAGCAATGGCCGGAAAACGGCTTTCGGCCGGAGGCAGAATCATCCTGATGAATATGGCATTGGAGCAGGTTCGAGACCGTCTGCATTTTTACCGTAAAAACGCAAATGGAACGGAATTGATTTCAACGCTGCTGCAGGGGGAAAGCGAATTTAAAATGTGCCGTGTTTCGCCGGAAGATCTGCAGCGAGCTTCTCTGAGTGCCCAGACGCCGAACCTGAAACAAAAGCTTTCAGAACTATCTTTGATTCTGTCTTCTTATGAAGCACTGGTAAGTCAGAGTTATCTTGATCCGCAGGACGATCTAACCCGCGCGGCAAATTTATTGGAAGCCCATCCTTTTTTTGAAAATGCAGTCGTCTATATTGATGGGTTTCAAAGCTTTACCATGCAGGAATATGAAATTCTTAAATTTGTGATTCGTCAGAGCAAGGAGGTTACGATTTCTCTTTGTGCAGATCAACTGGCAGACCCTGAACATGGGTTGGGACTTTTTTCATTCGTTCGGGAAACGGCACAAAAATTGATTCGCCTTGCAAGAGAAGGAAATGTGCCGGTGGCAGCGCCAACTATTTTGCCGGAAGGTAAACGGTTTCTTTCGGAAGATCTTGCTAAACTGGAAGCAAACCTTTATCGGGGCAAACGGGAAAAGGCGGATAAAAGTGCAGAACAGATTCATCTTTATGCGGCTCAGAATCTTTATGATGAGGCTCAATTTGCAGCAGCAAGCATTCGAAGATTTCTAGTAAACGGCACCTATCGCTGCCGAGAAATTGCAGTGGCGGCTCGGTCATTGGAGCCTTACCGTGGAATTTTAAACGCTGCATTCGAGCGGTACGAGATTCCATTTTTCATGGACGAAGCACAAAATATTATAGCACAGCCTTTAATGAGACTTACATTGTCAGCTTTAAAAGCTGTCTCTTCCGGATTCGAAACCGAGGAAATCCTTACATGTATTAAGACAAATCTTCTCGGGATTGATGAAAATATGCAGTCACAGCTGGAAAATTACTGCTTTGTCTGGCAGCTGAATAAATCGGCTTGGCAGGCGCCGTTTACGATGCACCCTGGTGGATTTGTTTCCAAATGGACAGAGAAAGATCAGGATCTTTTAGTAGAACTCAATGAAGTGCGAGAAAAAATCATTACGCCCATGGTACATCTAAGAGAAAAAACCAAAGACACCGACGGAAAAGGGATGGCGAAAGCAGTCTACGATTATCTGACGGAAGCCGGGGTACAAGAAAATCTGCGGAATTTTGCGGATTCTCTCGAAAAAGGAGGAGCCCCTGCGCTTGCAGATAATACCCTTCGTCTCTGGGATTTGCTGATGGAAATTCTGGATCAGTGCGCGATGACCATTTCAGAACGGCCGATCTCGCGGACTTCCTTTCTAGAACTTTTACGAATGGTGATTTCAGAAAGTGAAATGGCGAGTATTCCACAGGGATTGGATGAAGTGACGATAGGCGCCGCAAATCGTATCCGCATGGCAAAACCGAAAGTCGTCTTTTTACTTGGCGTTTGTCAGGGGGAATTTCCACAGACTCCTTCCAGCGGAGGAATTCTAAGCTTTTCAGAGAGAATTTCACTGATCGATCATGGACTACCGCTCAGTGATCCGCTTTCAGGGGTTGCTGTGCAGGAACGATTCCTTGCTTATCAGATGGCTTCAGCTCCTAGCGAAAGACTTTATGTTTCGTGGCCGATTAATTCCAGTGATGGGACCCAAAAACAGCCTTCTTCGCTGGTTTCGGAGATTTCGGCATTGTTTCCCCATTGCCCGGTTGAATCGGAAATGACTTTACCGGAATCTTATTTTGCAGGATCTAAAAAGGCAGCTTTCGAGTTGCTTGCGAGGCGGTGGAATCATAAGACAGCCGTAGAAGCTTCCCTGCGTCAATTATTCTCTGAAACAGGGGAAGAAGCACGCATGAGTGCACTGGAAAAAGCGTCAAAGAGAGAAACTGCGGCCTTTCAAGATCCGGAAAACGCCCAAAAGATTTTTCCTAAAAATATGCGCGTTTCGGCGACACAAATCGAAACGTATCATCAATGCAGGTTCCGTTATTTCTGCCGTTATGGAATGAACATAGAGGAAAGACGAATGGCAAAATTGGATGCGCTGGAATACGGCAGTTTAATGCATTATCTCTTAGAGCATTTATTTCGTGAGATCGGTGCCAAAAAGATTTTAAAGCTGGGACAAAAAGAACTGCGGAAAAATGTAGATCAGCAGCTTTTATCATATGCGCAGGAAAAACTTGGTGGAACAGAGACTCAGACAGCACGCTTTTCATGGCTTTTGCAGCGTGTAGCAGAAGCAGCCTGCGTTGTGATATGGCATATTGCGGAAGAACTTTCTCAGAGCAGATTTTCACCGACTGATTTTGAGCTTCCAGTTGGACAAAGTGAGATTCCCGGGCTGAAAATTTCACTTTCTGACGGTGGAAGTGTAGAAGTTGATGGAAAGATCGACCGTGTAGATGCAGATGAAATTGACGGAAATACCTATCTGCGGGTCGTTGATTATAAGACCGGAAAAAAGATGTTTCACCTTTCCGATATTTTGGACGGAACGAACCTACAGATGCTGATTTATCTTGCAGCACTGTGCGAAAACGGCGGGTCACACTGGAAAAATCCGAAGCCTGCAGGAATTCTTTATATGCCGGCGGATCGGCCGGCTTTTACCGCCAGTCGAAAGACGGATGACGAGACGATCCAAAAAGATCAGAATAAAAAGCTGCGGATGAATGGACTCTTGTTGGACGCCCCAGGAATCCTTTCCGATATGGAGGAGGACGGAAAGGGGACTTATATTCCTGCGGCTCTAAAAAACGGGGCATCAACAGCAAAGAGCAGTGTTGTAAGCAGCAGGGATTTTGAGCTGATTCTCCAAAGTATTCGGAAAATGGTCAAGGAGATGGCAGAAGAACTACATCGGGGAAATGTGGAAGCACAGCCTTTAAAAGACCGGAACACCGCATGTAAATGGTGTCCGTATGGGGCAGTTTGTATGACCGAGGAAGGAATGCCCGTTCGGGAAACAAAATCGAATGTATCTGTGACAGAAACAGTTGAAATTCTGAGGAGGGGGGAGTCAGATGGAACGTGAATGGACAAGCGCTCAAAAAGACGCGATCGAAGCGCGCGGCGGACCGCTTCTAGTATCTGCGGCAGCTGGTTCGGGAAAAACGGCAGTTTTGGTAGAGCGGGTCATCAAAAGAATTACCGATCCAAAAGATCCGATTGATGCTGATCGCCTTCTGGTCGTTACTTATACAAAGGCAGCGGCTGCTGAAATGCGTGGGCGGATTGCAGACAAGCTTTCAGAACTTCTGGAAGAGGAACCGGACAGCCTCTTTCTGCAAAGACAGCAGCTGCTTTTATCAAGAGCACATATCAGTACCGTACATAGCTTTTGTCAGGAACTTTTGCGGGAACATTTTTCTGCAGTGGGAATTTCACCGGATTTTCGAATTGCAGATGAGAGTGAACTTTCGGTTTTACAGAATGAAACACTGGATATGGTTCTCAATTTATTCTACGAGAAAAATGATTCTGTCTTTTATCAGCTTTTAGATGCATTTTCAGCAGGACGGGACGATCATCTGCTCCGAAATATTCTTTTTAAACTATATGACTTTGTACGAAGTCATCCGTTTCCATCTCGTTGGCTGCGGGAAAAAGCAGCGATGTATGACTGCCAAACAATCAGACAGTCGGTTTGGGGAGACGTAATTATTCAATTCGCACAGCAGACATTTTCCTATGCAATTTCGATAACGCAGCACTCTATGAGACTTTTAGAGTCAGCGGATGAGAAACTGAGAGCTGTCTCCATGCCGGCTTTTTTGTCGGATCGAGAAATGCTGGAGGCCCTTCTCAAAAGTCTTCAAAATGATTCTTGGGATGACTTTTCTCAGAAGATTCAAATGGCCTCTTTTGAACGTCTTTCCACTCCGAGAGGGTATTCCGATGATTCTATTAAAATTGCGGTGGCAGAAAATCGGAAAGAAGTAAAATCTGGAATTGAAGATTTAAAAGCAATTTTTGCACCGTCGGAGGCAGAATGTCTGGAAGACTTGCAGCAGTTAAAACCCCTTGTCGAAAAATTGTTTGCCATTTTGGAAGAATTTCATACAGCACTGCAGCAAAAAAAAGCAGAACGAAAAATTGCTGATTTTGGCGATCTGGAGCATTGGGCATTGCAGCTTTTGGTGGAGGAGACGCCGGAAGGCTATCAAAAGACTTCTGCCGCCGAAGAGATTTCCAATCAGTTCGACGAGATCATGGTGGACGAATATCAGGATACGAATGAAACGCAGGATTTGCTATTTCGTGCGGTTTCCAAAGATGAGACGAATCTTTTTATGGTGGGGGATGTCAAACAGAGCATCTATAGTTTTCGCCAGGCAATGCCGGAGCTTTTTCTTCGCCGACGGGAAAAAAGTACGGAATATCATAGAGATCATGCACAGTTTCCCGCATGTATCACTTTAGACCGTAATTTTCGCAGTCGTTTTGGCATTACGGAATCGGTCAATTTCTTTTTCCGTCAGCTGATGAGTCGGGAAGTTGGACAGATGGAATATACTGAAAAAGAATCTTTGGTATGCGGGGCAGAGTATCCGGAAAGAAAAGATTCTGCTGTGGAATTAGATGTTTTGCAGTATTCTACCGAAGAAACTGATGATTTTCTGGAGGCAGAATGCCGACGAATTGCAGAGAAGATTTTTGAATGGACCGCGACAAACTCGGTAACGGAAAATAGGCAGATGCGGCCTGCACAATATCGGGAAATCTGCATCCTATTGCGCAGCGCAAATCAATATGCACCTGTTTATGCAGATGAATTGGGAAAATTGGGGATCCCTGCATGGGCAGATGCGGGGAAAGGATTTTTTGATGCACCTGAAGTGCGAGCAGTGCTTTCCCTTTTGCAAACGATTGATAATCCGCTCAATGACCTTTCTTTGCTTGCCCTTTTGATGGGCCCAATCGGAGGATTTAGTCTGGATGAGATGGCAGATATACGTGCGAAAAGCAAAGACAGTTCTCTTTTTGCTTCTTTGCAAAAGGCTGCTGCCGAAGGAAACAAACGGATTCTCTCTTTTTTAAAGCAACTTTCTCTTTGGCGCAATTTTGCAGCTGCACTTCCGTCAGATCAGTTGATTGGGGCTTTATACGAAGAAACCGGATATGCAGATCTTGTGCTTGCAATGGAAAATGGGACCCAGCGCCTTGCAAATCTGCGCCTTTTGCAGGAACGGGCCAGATCGTATGAGAAAAGTGGCCATAATGGGCTTTCCGGATTTCTTCGCTTTTTGGAACGCCTCAAAAATCAAGGACAGGATATTCCGATGGCAGAAACGCTCAGCGAAAGCGCCAATGTGGTACGGATCATGAGTATTCATAAGAGTAAAGGACTGGAATTTCCAATTGTAATTTTGGCGGGATGTTCCAGAAAATTTCATACGGAAAAGGACGCCGTTCTCCTTCACCCACAGATGGGCTTAGGAATCCAACTGCGAGCGGAAGGAAAAGAATATCGGATAAAGACGCTTCCATGGCAGGCAAATGCGATTCTCCTTCGTCAGGAGGGAATGAGTGAAGAACTGCGAGTCTTTTATGTAGCGCTTACAAGGGCAAAGGAAAAACTTTTGCTCCTTTGTTCTGAGAAAGATCCTGAAAAGACGCTTTCTTCATTGGCCTGCAAGATGGGAGAAAAAAATCAGATTCCTCCTTTTGCAGTCCAACATGCAGACTGTTTGTCTGATTGGATTTTGCTCTGTGCGCTGCGCCATCCGGATTCGAAAAAACTGCGCGAACTTTCCAATATGGATTGTAAAATCCTTTCCTGCGACGCTTCATGGAAAGTGGAACTGATTCATGATCAACCATTCGAGCCAGAACAAAATGAAGCATGCAAGATTGAGATGCCGCCGGCAGATCCCAAATTATTTGAGGAACTGATGCGTTATACACAATATCAATATCCTTATCGAGATTTAGGAGCAGTACGAGCAAAAACAGCTGCTTCTGAGCTTGCAGAAAAACCGTTTCAGAAACAATATGCTGCCATGAGCCGACCAGCGTTTTTAGGCAAAAAGGGATTGACTCCGGCAGAACGCGGAACAGCTTTACATGCTTTTTTGCAGTTCGCAGACTGGAAGATTTTAAAGGAAAATGCACAGGGAGAACTGGAGCGCCTTATCAAAGAAGGCTTTTTGACATCGGAGCAGGCAAATGCAGTCGATCTTTCTGCTGTGATGGGCTTTTGTCAGACGTCGGTTTTTGATCGAATACAAAGATCGCCGCGTGTTCTTCGGGAATATCGTTTTTCAGTCGAAATCCCAGCGAAGCGTCTTGATCAGAGACTGACTGGTTCTATGGCACAGGAGCCGGTTGTACTACAGGGAGCAATAGACTGTGCGTTTGAGGAAAATAATGGGATCATTTTAATGGATTATAAGACGGATCACGTTCAATCTGCAGAGGAACTATGGAATCGTTATCAGGGCCAGCTCCTTCTCTACCGCGAAGCACTAGAAAAATGCTTGGGGCTTCCGGTGACGGAATGCTTGCTTTATTCTTTTGCACTTCATAAAGAAATCAGAGAAACAACTAATTAATGCGAAAGCCCCCAAACTACTTTTCATAGTTTGGAGGCTTTTTGAAAAATATAAGAGGAAGGAAAGTTAAAAGAAATCCATTACGGTTTTGCCGATCAGTAAAGCGGCAACGACCAGCATGATGGGGCGAATAACCACGCTGCCCTTTTTTAGAGCCAAGCCGGAACCAATTAGATTCCCGACGATGCAGCAGCATGCAGCGGGAACTGCGATTGCATAATTGATCGTTCCAGCAAGGATATAAGTGACAAGTGCTGCGTAGTTTGAGGCAAGATTTAAAATTTTGGCATTTCCACCCGCAGTTTTCATATCGTATTTCATCAGATAGCAATAAACTAAAATTGCGATTGTTCCTGTGCCGGGTCCAAAAAGTCCATCGTAACAACCGACAATCATTCCAATTAAAAATCCCATGAGATACCTTTTTTTAATGGGAATTTCTGTGGAGCGATTTGTGTCGTTGCCTTTCTTTTTCATTAAAATCAGTACAACAACAATCGGCATCAGACAGAGTAGCGCTCCCTTTAAAAGACGTTCCGGAAGAAACAGAACTGCTCGGGAGGAAAAAGAAGAAGCAAGAAAAGCACCACAAGCCGAGAGCAATGCAATTTTGATATCAACAGCACCGTGGCGAAAATAGCGAATCGCTGAAAAAGTGGTTCCGCTTGCCGCAGTAAATTTATTAATCCCATAAACTTGTTGCAGAGGGAGTCCCGTCAACAGAATTGCGGGCATAGAGATTAGGCCGCCGCCACCAGCAACTGAATCAACAAATCCGGAAAGAAATAGTGCCGGGCATAAAAAAAGCAGCACATTCAAAGAAAACCTCTCCTTGTTCTTTATTCCATGTTATGCTATGATACCATAAAAGTCTAATATAAACAAATATCTATATTGATATAAAAACTATAAGCAAGTTTATATAGTGGGAGGTAAAATATGAATTCCCTGGATCGACTTTATGTTTTGACAATTGCACACGAAAAAAATTTTTCTCGTGCCGCTGCAAAACTTTATATCTCTCAGCCTGCATTGAGTGCTTACATTATAAAACTGGAAAAAGGGCTTGGCTGTCGTCTGTTCGATCGTAATACATTTCCTTTGTCTTTGACTTCAGAGGGACAAGCTTTTGTAGATTGCGCCAGTAAAGAAGAGACGCTTGAAAAAGAATTAGGAGATTATCTTTCGGATTTGACAAATCTTGAAGCAGGATGCCTTTCGATTGGTGGTTCACAGTTTTTTTGTACCTGCTTTCTGCCGCCGATTCTTACGGATTATGCGAGACGCTATCCGAAAATTTCAATTTCGCTGGTAGAAGATGGATATCCTGCGCTCAAAATGATGCTGGGAGAAGGAACCGTTGACTGCGTGCTTGATTATGAAACACAGAAGGCACAAAATTTAACAGTGCTGCCGTTGCATCAAGAGCAAATCTTTTTGGCACTGCCGCCGCATTCTCCCAGAAATCAGATTTTTACAAAAGCCTGTCTTACGAAAGAACAGATTTTATCCGGATATTATTTACAGCCGGATTGCCCAAAAGTGCCGCTTTCTGCATTTAGGGAGGAAGAATTTCTGTTTCTTAATCAGGAACACGATCTTTATGATCGATCACAAAAACTTTGCAGCAATGCAGGGTTCCACCCCAAAATTAAGATGTTTTTAAATCAGACACTTACGGCTTTTGCACTGACTTCGGCGGATTTTGGAGCTTCTTTTATCAGCGACACCGTTATTCGATGCGGAAATTTTGAAAAGATTCCGCCTATTTATAAGATTGATGATCAGGACGCCTGCCGTTTTCTTTCTGCCATTTGTAAAAAGAATCGGTATATTTCGAAGGCTTTGCAACGATTTTTGGATTTAACTGCAGAACGGCTTAAAGAGTAAAAAGTGCAACAAAAAAATGCAGTCCCTTTTAAGAAACTGCATTTTGGGAAATTTAAAGTTTAGCAGAATTTGACTCCAGTACCATAAGCAATTACTTCAGCTGCGCCCTGCATAATTGAGGAGGAGGCGTACCGCATGCAGACAATTGCATCGGCACCCTGTTGTTGTGCATTGTCTATCATACGCTGCGTTGCAATTTCACGAGCCTGATTCATCATCTCGGTATAGGATTTCATTTCGCCGCCTACCAGATTCTTAAAGCTGGAGCCAATATCACGGCCAATATTTTTACACTGAATCGTGCTTCCACGTACTAGGCCGACGATTTGATAACTTTTCCCTGGAATATTTTCTGTTGTTGTTAAAATCATAATAGATGCACACTCCTTATCATTTTCTGTTTTTATTTTAGCATCTATACTTAAAAACCACAATTAATTTTTTAAAAAACTGTTCTTGACTTTCTTTTGGAGCATGTTATAATAAAAAAGCAAAACAAAGCGGGGCTTTATGCTCACACCTGTACGGTTTCGTCTGTTTACAGGTCAATACAGTGCCCTTTTTGGGCGGGGTTGTATTGATGCGCAGACGGGATTAGTC
The DNA here is from genome assembly GCA_902809935.1 of Ruminococcaceae bacterium BL-4. Classification (NCBI taxonomy): domain Bacteria; kingdom Bacillati; phylum Bacillota; class Clostridia; order Eubacteriales; family Oscillospiraceae; species Ruminococcaceae bacterium BL-4. Next base: position 1,472,079 of record LR778134.1, read on the forward strand.
TGCGCTTTGTCAATTTAAAGGCAATTTATTTGGAGGTGTTTAATCATTAGCAACAAGGAACTGCAGATCAACGAGGAAATCCGGGACCGTGAGGTCCGAGTGGTCGATTCAAATGGCGGACAGCTTGGAATTATGCCCGCAGCAAAAGCGCTGGAGCTTGCTTACGAAGAGGATCTGGATTTGGTGAAGATTGCGCCGCAAGCAAAACCGCCAGTATGTAAGATCATCGATTATGGAAAGTACCGCTTTGAGCTGGCAAAACGGGAGAAAGAAGCCCGCAAAAATCAGCATATCGTAGAAATTAAAGAAGTTCGCCTTTCTCTTAATATTGATGTTCATGATTTTGAAACGAAAAAGAGTCATGCGCAGCGCTTCTTAAAAGAGGGCAATAAAGTAAAAGTTTCGATCCGTTTCCGTGGACGTGAGATGGGACATCCCGCGCAGGGGTATGAAGTCATGCGCCATTTTGCAGAGACTCTGGTCGAAGTTGCAAATGTGGAAAAACCAGCTAAGCTGGAGGGCCGCAATATGCTGATGTTCCTTGCACCAAAGCCCGCCAAATAAGTTTTTAAACATCAAGGAGGATATAAAGATTATGCCTAAGATCAAGACGCATTCCGGCGCAAAAAAGCGCTTCAAGCTTTCCAAAAACGGTAAGGTCATTCGTGCCTATGCCAATAAATCCCATCTTTTGAACGGTCACGGCAAGAGCCCAAAGAGAAAACGTGGGCTGCGCGGTACTCGTGTAGCGGATAGAACAAATGTAGCGGCCGTTAAAATGATGATTCCTTATAAATAAATCGTAAGGAAGAACGCGAACGGATCTATTTTGAAATAAGCATATAAGTATGTGTTCGGAGGTATAGAAAATGGCAAGAGTCAAGGGCGCAATGATGACGCGCAAAAGAAGAAAGAAGATTTTAAAGCTAGCAAAAGGCTATTGGGGAAGTAAATCAAAGCATTTTAAGATGGCTAAACAGGCCGTTATGAAATCCGGAAACTATGCATTTGCAGGACGTAAAGCCCGTAAACGCGATTTTCGCCGTTTGTGGATCACTCGTATTTCTGCAGCATGCCGGATGAATGATGTCACTTACAGCAGATTTATGAATGGCCTCAAAAGGGCCGGCATCAATCTAAATCGTAAAATGTTGTCGGAAATTGCAGTCGCTGATGAAGCTGCTTTTAAGAGCCTTGTGGAGCAAGCAAAAGCCGCTCTCTAAAAAGTTCAAGTTGCGCCCGGTTTTTTCCGGGCGCAACTTTTCTATTTTATAGCTTTTGTTAAAGAGAGGAATTCAGGCTATGATAGAAACTTTAATTACCAGTCGAAAAAATGAGATGATTTCGCACACAGCAAAACTTTTATCGGGAGCTGCGGCGCGTCGTGAGCAAGGAGCTTTTCTTTGCGAAGGCGCACGGCTTTGCAAAGATGCAGCTACAAGCGGGATGCAGATTCAAAAAGCTTTTTATACTGCTCATGCGGCAGAAAAGTATGCTCCTTATCTTGCTAAAATCCGTGAAAAAGCAGAGCAGGTTTATGAGATTTCTCCGCATATTGCGCCGCTTTTATCTGATACCAAACAGCCGCAGGGGATTTTTTGTGTCTGTACGCTTCCCTGTGAATCAAAGCAGACAGAAATTTTCCTACAGACAAAAGCTTCGGGCTGTGTAGTTGCTTTAGAAGAAATTCAGGATCCGGCAAATCTAGGAACGGTCCTTAGAACAGCAGAGGCGCTGGGAGAAAAAGCAGTTTTACTTTGTGGAAAAGGCTGCGATCCCTATTCTCCCAAGGTACTTCGGGGCAGTATGGGAGCGGTTTTTCGCCTCCCAATGATTTCAATTCCAAATTTCGCAGAAGCAGCGCCGCTTTTAAAAAAATGTGGGTGGACTCTTTGGGCTGCAGTCCCAGATTCTAATGCACTCAAGGTGACAAAAGCTGATTTTTCGAAGCCTTCTGTTATGGCAGTTGGAAATGAAGGGAATGGCCTTTCTAAAGAGACAATTGCTCTTTGTCAGTCGGTTACGATCCCAATGCTGGGGCGTGCAGAGTCTTTAAATGCCTCTGCGAGTGCGGCAATTCTGCTTTGGGAAATGATGCGGGGGGGAGCTTCCCGTGGATAATCAGGTTTATTGGGTTTGGATGCAGCAGGCGATCAGTTCCGGAGGAGGAAAGCTCCGGCCGATTTTAGAACGCTATGGCAGCTTGAAAGCTTTTTATGAAGCGGGAGAAAAAGACTGGAGAATAGAATCTTCGATTGGACGCTCAGAACTACAAAAGCTTCGGAATTTTTCGATAGAACAAGCGAAAAATCAAATTGAAAAAGCGTATGCAGCGGGGCAGAAATTAATTTGTTACGAAGATGAGGAATATCCGCAGTGTCTTCGCGAAATTTATGATGCACCACTGGTCCTTTATTATCAGGGAACTTTTCCGGACCTGAGTCATATCCCAGCAATCGCAATCGTCGGTACACGGAAATCAACAGAAAATGGTCGCCGGATCACCCGAAGTTTTGCGCGCAGTCTTGCAAAAGCCGGTGTCATCATTGTCAGTGGTGGTGCTATGGGAATTGACCAAAGTGCTCATCGGGGCGCAATAGAAGGCGAAGGAAAGACAATTTCTGTGCTTGGCTGCGGAATTGATTTTCCTTATTTAATGGGGAGTGCTCCCCTGCGAAAAGAAATTTCAGAGCACGGAGCACTCGTATCCGAATATCCACCGGGAACACCTTCTTTAGCTGCCCATTTTCCAGTTAGAAATCGGATTATTTCAGGACTTTCTGTGGGAGTCTTGGTGGTGGAAGCCGCAGCTCACAGCGGCTCGCTGATTACGGCGAGAGATGCACTGGAACAGAACCGAGATGTCTATGCTGTTCCGGGAGGGCTTGAGAGCACTTTCTCAGAGGGTACCAATCAGTTGATTAAAGATGGAGCAACCTTGGTTACGAGTGCGGAAGATATTCTAAAGGATTTGGAATCTCGCTTTAATTGGACTCGGGAGCTATCGGATTCTCCTTTGGACAAGGCTGCTTTGGCAGCACCGGAAGGACTTTCTCCAGATGGGGAAAGCGTATATAAAGTACTTACCCGTATGCCGCAGCATATTTCGGTGCTGCAGGAAAAAACTGGTCTGCCGGTTGCAAAACTGATGGCGGCGCTCACTGAACTTGAAATTCGGGATGCAGCCACAGAATGCGAAAATAATCGCTATAAAAGAGCGGAGCAGGAGTTGTAAATGTGATTTTTTAAGGGATCAGACTGGACAAATGGTCTATAATCTGGTATGTTACCATAAGAATTTATTTTCTGGATTGTCATTAGAAATGGGGTGTCTTATTTGTCAACGTTAGTGATTGTGGAATCTCCCGCAAAAGCGAAGACAATTAAAAAATATCTTGGATCCGGCTATGATGTGATCGCTTCGATGGGTCATGTGCGTGATCTTCCGAAAAGCCGGCTGAGTGTTGATATAAAGCATGATTTTAAACCAAAATATGAGATTATCAAGGGCAAGGAAAAGTTGGTTGACGAGCTTCTCGATAAGGCCAAAAAAAGCGATGCAGTCCTTCTGGCAACGGACCCTGATCGCGAAGGAGAAGCAATTTCATGGCATCTTGCCTATTTGCTTGATTTAGATACAAATGCGACGAACCGTGTTACATTTAATGAAATTACAAAAACAGGCATTACAACCGGAATGGAAAATCCGCGTTCCATTGATTTGAATCTGGTAAATGCACAGCAGGCCCGCAGAATCTTGGATCGTCTGGTGGGTTATAAACTTAGTCCTTTCCTTTCACAGAAAATTCGCAGAGGCCTTTCTGCAGGGCGTGTACAAAGTGTTGCGGTGCGCATCATTGTAGATCGGGAAAATGAGATCCGTGCCTTTCAGCCGCAGGAATACTGGACGATTGACGGAAAGTTTACACCTGCAAAGGGAACTTCCCGCAGGGTGTTTGCTGCTTCTTTCTATGGAAATCAAGATGGGAAGCTGGAGATTTCTTCAAAAGAAGAATCTGATCAGATCCTTGAAAAATTAAAAGACGCCGAATATGTTGTTACAAAAGTGAAAAAAGGAACCCGCCGCAAATCTCCGGCATCTCCTTTTATCACTTCGACCCTGCAACAGGAGGCAAGCCGCAGGCTGGGTTTTACTGCTAGAAGGACTATGAAAGCCGCGCAGGAACTTTATGAAGGCGTTGAAATTTCCGACCAGGGTGCAGTAGGCTTAATCACCTATATGAGGACCGACTCCCTGCGTCTTTCCGAAGATGCAATCAATGATGCTTCAAAGTATATTGAACAGCGTTGGGGCAAAAAATATCTTCCGGACAAACCCCGTCATTATAAAGCCAAGGCCAATGCACAGGATGGCCATGAAGCAATTCGTCCAACTGTGGTTTCTTTAGAGCCGGATAAAATTAAGGAAAACCTTTCTAATGATCAATATAAGCTTTATAAATTGATTTGGGAGCGGTTCCTTGCTTGCCAGATGAGCAACTGCATTCAGGCAACTACACAGGCAGAAATCAGCGCAAACGGATATCTATTTAAAGCGAGCGGATATACCGTTACATTTGATGGATTTACGGTACTTTATGAGGAAAAGAAAGACAATGAATCCGAAGAGAAATCAGGAATTTTACCACCTCTCGAAGTTGGAATGCCGATTCATTGCAAAGAGATTGAGGGAAATCAGCACTTTACACAGCCGCCAGCCAGGTATACAGAAGCAAGCCTCATTAAAGCTTTGGAAGAAAATGGGATTGGACGTCCGAGTACCTATGCTGCAACCATCAGCACAATTACCGGCAGAGAATATGTTGTGCGGGACGGCAAATCTTTAAAGCCTACCGAATTGGGAGAAGTTATTACAAAGCTGATGTGCGAACGCTTCCCTAAAATTGTGAATGTGAAGTTTACAGCACAGGTCGAGAGCGAACTGGACGGGGTTCAGGGCGGAAAGAACGATTGGGTAGAAACCCTGCATCAGTTTTATGGGGATTTTGAACAGACTTTAAAAAAGGCAAAAGAAGACATGCAGGGAGTCAAGATCCATTTAAAAGAAGACGAGACTGACCTCATTTGCGAAAAGTGTGGTCGCCCGATGGTTATTAAAACTGGACGTTATGGGCGCTTTATTGCTTGCTCCGGTTATCCGGAATGCAAGAATGTCAAGAAATTGGTACAGGAAAACGGCGCTGATTGCCCAAAATGTGATGGACGTGTCATTGTCAAAAAGACAAAACGCGGACGGGTTTTTTATGGCTGCAGTAATTATCCGAAATGTGATTTTGTTTCATGGGACGAGCCGGTCAAAGAGAAGTGTCCGCGCTGCGGGAAAACGCTTTTGAAAAAGAAGGGGAAACACCCCAAGTATTATTGCATTACACCGGACTGCGGATATGAACGCATTGAGGAGAATGAAGAATGATTACCGTGATTGGAGCGGGACTTGCCGGCTGTGAGGCAGCATGGCAGATCGCTCAGGGCGGAGAAAAAGTTCATCTGGTGGAGATGAAACCGGAGCATTATACACCGGCACATCAAAATCCCAATTTTGCAGAGCTTGTCTGTTCCAATTCTTTAAAAGCTGCACGCCTAAATAGCGCTGCCGGTCTTTTAAAGGAAGAGATGCGGCAGATGGGGAGTCTCTTGGTGCCGATTGCATTTGACTGTAGGGTCCCGGCAGGCGGTGCGTTAGCGGTAGATCGTCAAAAATTTTCCGCTGCCGTGACAAGTGCGATCCGAAATCATCCAAATATTGAAATAGAAGAAAAAGAAGTCGAAAAAATCCCCGAAGATGGCATTACGGTGATTGCGACAGGTCCGCTTACAGCAGGACCACTTGCAGGACAGATTGACTTGCTTTGCGGCGGGGCCCTTCGCTTTTTTGATGCGGCTGCCCCGATTGTAACTGCGGAAAGTCTCGACTTTTCGAAGATTTTTTCAGCTTCCAGATATGATCAGGATACAGAGGGAGATTATCTCAACTGCCCTATGAATCGGGTGGAATATGAGGCTTTTTATGATGCATTGGTAAATGCAGAGCGGGCACCGGTTCATGGATTTGATGCACGAGATCCGAAGGTTTACGAGGGCTGTATGCCGGTGGAAGTGATGGCACAACGAGGACCGGATACCATTCGGTTTGGACCGTTAAAACCAGTTGGTCTGCGCGATCCTAATACTGGACATCGTCCATGGGCAAATGTACAGCTGCGCCGAGAAGATGCTGCCGGAACGCTTTATAATCTGGTTGGCTTTCAGACAAACTTAAAGTTTGGAGAGCAAAAACGTGTTTTCGGAATGATACCGGGTTTGGAGCAGGCGGAGTTTGTGCGTTATGGAGTGATGCACCGAAATACTTTTTTAAATTCGCCTGAAAATTTAAATGCTGCTTTTCAGATGAAAACGGAACCAAGACTCTTTTTTGCCGGGCAGATGACCGGTGTGGAAGGTTATATGGAATCTGCGATGAGCGGCCTTTTGGCAGGAAAAAATGCGCTGCGGTATCAGCAAAAAAAGCCGCTTTTCATTTTGCCGAAAATTACAATGTCAGGTGCGCTTGCTCATTATGTGGAAGAAGGCGGCAATGCTGATTTTCAGCCAATGGGCGCAAATTTTGGAATTCTTCCGCCACTTGGTGAAGTTATACGGGACAAAAAAGAACGATACAGTGCTTTTTCCCAACGCGCATTAAAGGCACTGAAAGAACAGATCGAATCAGCTTGACAAAAATGGGAAAGAGGGAAGCTATGAAGATTATCGTAGATGCTTTTGGCGGAGATTATGCACCGCTTGAAATTTTAAAGGGTGCTACAAAGGCCGTAGAAGAATTGAATGTGGATATCCTTTTAACGGGAAAAGCGGATATTATCAAAAACACAGCAAAAGAAAACGGCATAAATCTATCCCATATGGAGATTCTGGATTGTCCGGATGTCATGCCGATGGAGGATCCGGGGACTGAAATTCTGAAAAAGTGGAAGAATTCTTCTATGGCTGTTGGGTTGTGCGCTTTGGCAGAAGGAAGAGGGGATGCCTTTGTTTCTGCCGGCAACAGCGGTGCGCTTACGGTTGGAGCTACTTTCCTTGTCAAACGAATCCATGGGATTAAGCGAATTGGATTTGCGCCGGTTATTCCAGATGGCAAAGGTTGCTTTATGTTGATGGACGGCGGGGCAAATGCAGATTGCAAACCGGAAATGTTGTATCAGTTTGGCCTGATGGGTGCACTCTATATGAAGAAAGTTATGCAGATTGAAAATCCAACGGTCGGACTTTTGAATGTAGGTACAGAGGAGCATAAGGGCTCTTCTTTGCAGCAAGAGGCTTATGCGCTGCTCAAAAATTCGAATCTCAATTTTGTGGGCAATGTGGAAGCCCGCAGCGTTAACGGTCATGCATGTGATGTCTTGGTAGCAGATGGCTTTTCCGGCAACGTATTTTTAAAAACTTATGAGGGTACTGCCATGATGGTAATGGGAAAGCTAAAAGAAGTACTCCAAAAGAATCCAAAGACAAAATTGGCGGCAGGACTGATACTCAGCGATTTAAAGGGACTTAAGAAAACAATGGATTATAATGAATACGGAGGAGCTCCTTTAATGGGATGTGCAAAACCGGTATTCAAAGCACACGGAAGTTCTAAGGCAAAGACTTTTTATAATGCACTTCGTCTTACAAAAGCGTATGTAGAAGGAAACATTATTTCTGAGATTACAGAAAGTATTACTTCTATGAAAAAAGAAAACTCGGATGTAAAGGAAGGGAAGCATGAAACAGTATGAAAGAACTGGAAGAATTAGAGAAAGCAATCGGGTATTCCTTTCATAATCCGGCATTACTCAAAAATGCATTGATTCATTCCTCTTTTGCAAATGAGACAAAGGCGCCGTTAGGGAGCAACGAACGTCTTGAATTTTTGGGGGACAGTGTGCTAGGTTTTGTAGTGGCGGATTATCTTTACAAACATTTTCCGGATTGGCCTGAAGGCCACCTGACAAAAACAAGAGCAACTTTGGTTTGTGAAAAAGCTTGCTGCGGATTTTCCCAAGAGATGGAAGTTGGAAAATATCTTTATTTAAGCCATGGAGAACAAAATAGCGGCGGGCGTACTCGCTCTTCTATTTTGGCAGATGCATTTGAATCGATTACAGCTGCAATCTATTTGGATGGAGGATTAACACCTGCAAGCGAGTTCATTCTTCGATTTGTGCTACCGGCTTTAAAGACTTTGCATCAAAAGGCTCCGTTTAAGGACTACAAGACAAAATTGCAGGAGATTATCCAGAAAAATCCTGGAGAGACACTTTCCTATCTTCTTACCGGCGAATCCGGTCCCGATCATGATAAACATTTTATGGTGGAAGTCCATTTAAATTCCAATGTGATTGGAAAAGGCGGTGGACGCAGCAAAAAAGAAGCGGAGCAGCAGGCAGCGCGAGAAGCGTTGGAGCTGATGGGATATTGAGTGCGACGGTCGGACTGTTTGTCCCAAATTTCGGCTGTCCGCATCGATGTAGTTTTTGCGATCAGCATATTATTACGGGGCAGCAGAAAATGCTGACTCCGGAAGAAGTGAAAAATGCTGCAAACATTGCATTAAAAAGCCTAGAAGACCGTGCAGCGAAAACGGAAATTGCTTTTTTTGGTGGCAGTTTTACAGCTTTGCCCCAGAAAGAGATGGTTTCTCTTTTGAAAGCAGCATGGCCTTTTGTAAAGAGTGGCCAATTTCGCGGAATCCGTTGTTCTACAAGACCGGATTGTATTTCCCCGGAGATTTTGAAGACCCTTTTGATATATGGCGTTACCACGATCGAGTTGGGTGCGCAGAGTATGGATGATCGTGTCCTTTTTCAAAATGGCCGGGGGCACACAGCGGGACAGGTTAGAAAAGCTTCAGAGATGATCCATGAGGCAAATATTTCACTGGGACTGCAGATGATGACAGGGCTTCCGGGGGATACTGCTGAGGGAGCAAGAAAAACAGCGAAGGCCTTTTCTGAACTTTCTCCTTCAGAGGTACGTATCTATCCGGCTTTAACATTAAAGGGAACCGAGATGGAGAAATGGTATCTGGAAGGCTCTTATTGTCCGCCGTCTCTGGAAGAAAGTTTGGAACTTTGTGCGGATCTTTTGGATTTCTTTGAGAAACAAAAAATTCGTGTCATTCGTTTAGGACTTCATGATTCGCCGGAGCTTAAAGACAAGTTAGTAGCGGGACCTTATCACCCGGCTTTTCGAGAGCGTTGCGAGACTCTTCGCTGGTATCGATATTTTTATAGAAATCTACAGAAAAAAAAAGAGGGTCCATTTGTTTTCTATGTTCCAAAACGACAGATTTCGCAGGCAATTGGACAGAATCATGAAAATATTAGAAAATTGGCTGCTTTAGGGTATCGTGTAAAAATTCTTCCGCAGGAGGTGAACTGATTGCTTCTAAAATCTTTGGAAATACAGGGATTTAAAACTTTTCCGGAAAAGACGGTTTTAACCTTTCATGATGGGATTACGGCGGTCGTAGGTCCAAACGGAAGTGGAAAAAGTAATATTAGCGATGCCATGCGCTGGGTGTTGGGGGAACAGTCTACCCGCACGCTGCGCTGTACGCGGATGGAAGATGTAATTTTTAATGGGACTCCCGGCAGAAAGCCGATGGGGTATGCAGAAGTGACCCTGAATATTGATAATCAGGATCGCCGACTGCCGTTTGATAAAGATGAAGTATCCGTTACCAGGCGCTATTATCGCAGCGGAGAGAGCGAATACCGGATCAATAAAGTAAATGTCCGGCTGAAAGATATCAACGAACTTTTTATGGATACCGGATTGGGCCGTGACGGCTATTCCATTATTGGACAAGGCAAAATCGACGCGATCGTTGCTGCTAAAGGGGAGGATCGTCGGGAGGTTTTTGAAGAAGCAGTCGGAATATCCCGATTTCGTTACCGCAAAGAAGAAAGCGAACGAAAACTTTCTGCGGCCGAAGAGAATTTGTTGCGCTTAAACGATATTCTTTCTGAGTTGGAAAGCAGAGTAGGTCCGCTAAAAGAACAATCTCAAAAGGCACAGGAATTTTTGGATTATTCTGGAGAAAAGCGAACACTTGAGATTGGTTTGTGGCTGTATACACTTGCAAAATCGGGGAGAATTCTGAAAGAGCAGGAAAATAAAATTGCTTTGGCACAAGCTCAGCAGGAAGCCGCGGCAAAAACTCTGGATGATCTGCAGGAAAAAATCGAACAGAACTTTTCAGAATCCTCTAAAGCAACTGCAAGAGCCGATGAGATTCGCCAGCAGATTTCTTCTTTAGAGGCAGAAGCCGTTCAAAAAGATGGAGAGGCAGATGTCTGTTTGGGAGATGCACGTCATGCGGAAGAAATGATGAAACGCCTTCAAACGGAATTAGAAACTTCGCAGAACGATCGGTCTCGTTTGGAGGAAGAGATGACTTCCTATCAGGCGGAGGTTTCGCAGAAGCAGCAGCAGATAGAAGCACTCAATCAGACAATGTCTCAAGTGAACGAAAAGCTGGATTCTCTTCGTCGGACAATGAATGAAGCTTCTGCACAGATCGATGATTTTTCCCGTCAGATGACCGCTTTGTCTCAGCAAATGACTGAGGCAAAGGTTCGTGAAACCGCTTCAATTTCATCTATTTCCGAAATTGGAATGCGCCTTTCAGTTGTTGAAGAGACACTGAAAGCCAAAAGTCAAAAGAGAGAGGAACTGGAACTTTCTTTTGAAGAGAGCGGAAAAATGCTGGAAGAGATGGATACCAAAATATCCGCCTTGCAGAATACAGTCCGCGGATATGAGTTGCGCCTTCTTTCCCGCCGTAAAAAAGCCGATGAGCAGAAAAAAGATGCGGAACAGCAGCTTTTAGAAGCAAAAGAAACCGATCACCGTATTAAAGTTTTGGAAGACCTCGAACGCAATTTGGAAGGGTTTGCTAAAAGCGTTAAAATAGTGATGCAAGAAGCGAAACATGGTGTCCTTACCGGGATTTATGGGCCTGTTTCGAGAATCCTCTCGGTGCCGGGAGAGTATGCGGTTGCTCTGGAGACGGCGCTTGGCGGTGCTATGCAGTATATTGTCGTTGAAAATGAACAGGATGCAAAGACAGCAATCCGACTCCTAAAAAAGAAGGACAGCGGACGTGCTACATTTTTGCCGCTGACTTCTGTTCATGGCAGAAGCCTTCAAGAACGAGGACTTTCACAGTGCGGAGGATTTGTTGGAATTGCTTCAGACCTTTGTTCCTGTGAACCAAAATATGATTCGGTTCGGGACAGCCTGCTCGGAAGAATTGTAGTTGCTCAAAATCTGGACAATGCAGTAGAAATTGCAAGAAAATTTTCCTATCATTTTCGCATTGTTACGCTGGACGGGCAAGTCGTAAATGCCGGAGGATCGCTGACTGGCGGTTCTCTTGCTAGGAATTCCGGCCTTTTGCGCAGAGCTTCTGAGATTGAAGAACTTCGCAAAAAAGCAGTGGAGCAACATCAAAAGGCAAAAGAAACCGAAGAAAAATATCATCATCTTGCTGAAGAGACTTCGGCAGCACAAGCTTCTCTACAGGGAACACAGGGAGAACTTTTAACAGCACAGGAGGATCGGATTCAGCTTAGATCCAACCGCGACCGGTTGAAATCGGATTTAGACGGAATGATTTCGGACTGTACACAGCTTCATGCAGAGAAAGTATCTGCAGCGGATCGTCTTAAAGAGCAAGAAGAAAACCGCCGCGCTGCAAAAGAAGAAGAGGAAAGCATCACAGAAAAAATTGCGGAGATTTCCAAGAAGATGGAAGAAAAAAGCGGAAATCGGACCGAATTTAATCAGCAGAGCGACGATTTGTCCGAAAAGTGCCAGACTATTAGGATGGAGATTTTGGGCAAAGAAAAAGATGCAGATTCTCTTCGTCAAAAAGTGGAAGAATTACAGCAGCAGAAAATTAACCATATCGATCGTGCAAAAGCGCTCGGAGAAGAAATTGAGTCTTTAAAGGAGCAGCGTCGGCAGTCCCAAGAAAAGTCGGATTCCCTCAAAGAACAAGCGGAATCTCTGCGTGAAACAGCAAAAACACAGACGCAGCAGATTGATTTTCTCAATGAGCATCGGATGAAATTGGAACAGGAAAGCACGCAGCTTCGCCGCCAGGAACGAGAAAAATCGGAGGAGAAGGAACTTTCCGGCCATGATTTGGCGCGTCTCGAAGAACGGCGTGATAATCTGCAAAAAGAGTATGATTCTATTATCTCAAAACTTTGGGAAGAGTATGAGATGACTCCCAGGGAAGCAAAAGAATCTGCTCCCGAGATTGAAAATCCGCCGGAAGCCCAGAAACGTCTCAATACCCTGAAAGGAAAAATCCGTGCACTTGGCAATGTCAATGTTTCCGCAATCGAGGAATATAAAGAAGTCAATGAGCGCTATGAATTTATGAACGCGCAGGTACAGGATATCGAAAAGAGCCGTGATGAGCTTCATCATCTGATTGGAGAATTAACGCATCAGATGAAAGGACAGTTTCAGGAGGGATTTCAGAAGATCGGTGCCTACTTTAGTTCTACTTTCCGCGAACTTTTCGGCGGCGGAACCGCTTCTCTTTCGCTCAGTGATCCGGAAAATCCTCTGACTAGCGGAATCGAAATTCAAGTACAGCCGCCCGGCAAGATCGTTGCACATATCGAAGCTCTTTCCGGAGGCGAAAAGGCGCTTGTTGCGATTGCCCTTTATTTTTCCATTATGAAAGTGAATCCGCCGCCGTTTTGCATGCTGGACGAGATCGAAGCGGCTCTTGATGATGTCAATGTCGATCGGTTTGCAGCTTATCTGCGCCGCATGAATGCGCAGACGCAGTTTATTGTGATTACACATCGGCGCGGCAGCATGGAAGAAGCCGATATGCTTTACGGTGTTACCATGCAGGAGGAAGGAATCAGCAAGCTTTTGGAATTACATACCAATGAAATCGAGAAGGAACTGAATGTGTCCTGAAAGGAGAAAATATCACCATGGGCTTTTTTGATAAAATTAAAGCGGGATTGAAAAAAACCCGTGACAGCATGAGTCACAATGTGATGAATATGCTCCATTCGTTTACAAAGATTGACGAAGATCTTTTTGAAGAATTGGAAGAGCTCCTTGTAATGGGAGATGTGGGAGTTGAAACCTCTCAGCGTATCTGTGACAAATTGCGTGAAAAAGTGAAAGAACGTGGAATTACCGACCCGAATGAAGTGATGGAACTTCTTCGAGAGACAGTGGCAGATATGCTGCGCGGCGGGGAAGAACTCAATCTTCGCACGAAACCTTCGATTATTCTAGTGATCGGAGTAAATGGGGTCGGCAAAACGACAACCATTGGAAAACTTGCCAATCGGTTAAAATCGGAGGGCAAAGAGGTGATCCTCGGTGCAGCCGATACTTTTCGTGCAGCGGCAATTGAGCAGCTGCAGGTTTGGGCAGAGCGTTCCAACTGTGAGATGATTAAGCAGAAAGAGGGCAGTGATCCTGCCTCTGTTGTCTTTGATACTATTTCGGCGGCAAAATCCCGTGGAGCAGATGTGATTATCTGTGATACGGCTGGTCGTCTTCACAACAAAAAGAATCTGATGGAAGAACTTGCAAAGATCCATCGGGTGATCGAACGGGAGCTTCCCGATGCTGATCAGGAAATCCTGTTGGTTTTGGATGCAACGACCGGACAGAATGCAGTCAATCAGGCAAAGGAATTTAAAACTGCTGCCGGCATTACAGGAATTGTTCTTACCAAATTAGACGGAACTGCTAAAGGCGGGGTCGTCCTTTCGGTAAGAGAAAATCTGGGAGTACCCGTGAAATTTATCGGTGTAGGAGAGCAGATAGACGATTTGCAGCCGTTTGATGCAGATGCGTTTGCAACGGCTCTTTTTGAGCGTACACCCGAAGATTCCGAATCAGAGTGAAAGGAAAGATCCGTATGAAATTTGTGATGGCAACACATAATCCGAATAAAGTGCGTGAACTTTCCCGAATTTTAGAGCCTCTTCAGATTGAAGTAGTGCCGGCCGAGAATTTAAAAGAAGTGGAAGAGACCGGAACTTCTTTTGAAGAGAACGCGTATCTGAAAGCTGCCGCTGCTTGCAAGGAGACTGGCTTTCCGGCGGTCGCTGACGATTCCGGACTTTGCGTCCATGTTTTAAATGGTCAGCCGGGAGTCCACTCCGCACGGTTTGCAGGCCCTAATGCAGATGACAATGACCGAAACCAAAAATTGCTTGCTGCGTTAAGAGATGTGCCCCCAAAAGACCGTCTGGCAACTTTTGTCAGCGTAATCTGCTGTGTCTTTCCAAACGGTGATATTCTGACTTCCCGCGGAGAGTGTGAGGGAATCATTGCAGACGAGCCTCGAGGAACAGACGGATTCGGATATGACCCGCTTTTTTTGGTGGGGGGGAAAACCTATGCGCAGATGACGGCAGAAGAAAAAGATCAAGTAAGCCACCGCGGCAAAGCTTTGCGGCGGTTTGCAGAAAATTTAAAAAGTTATAAGGAGAAGCACCATTTATGCTGACAAGTAATCAGCGCGCTTATCTGCGCGCTTTGGCAAATCCGATTGATACGATTTTGATGGTCGGAAAATCTGGAATTTCCGCCGATGTTATGAAGCAGGCAGACGATGCACTTTTAAAAAGAGAACTGATTAAAGGAAAAACGTTGGAAACCTGCGAACAAACGAGCAGAGAGACAGCTCAAAAGATTGCAGAAGAAACAAAGAGCGAAATTGTACAGGTTATTGGCCGAAAATTCGTTTTATATCGCAGAAATGACAAAGAACCGAAAATAACCCTTCCCAAAACGAAGAAAAAAGGATAGAATAAAAAAAGCTTGATGCTTTTTGTTCCAGAGGGGACACACAGTGAAAAGACTTTTAATTTATGGCGGAACTTTTAATCCGATTCATCGGGCGCATCTGCATTTAGCAAGGGAATTTCAAAAACGGGTCAACGCCCAAAAAGTGATTTTGATTCCAGCAAGAATCCCGCCGCATAAAGAAGCTCCAAATCTTGCGAGCGGAGAAGACCGCTATCAGATGTGCTGCCTTGCGGCAAAAGAGGAATCCGGATTTGAAGTCAGCAATATGGAACTGGTTCGCGAGGGACCAAGCTATACTTCTGATACGCTGGAGCAGATTTCTCGGGAGCATCCTGATTGTGAGCTTTTCTTTGTTACTGGAGAGGATATGTTCCTTACGCTCCTTACGTGGCATGATTCTCAAAAGATCCTGAAGGATGCCACGATCTGCGGGGCACCAAGAAGTCGGAGCGGCCTTTTCAGAATGCGTGCTTATGCAGAAAAGCTCAAGAATTACGGCGGCAAAACGCTGATAGAAGATATTTCTTATTTGCCCATTTCTTCGACAATGGTGCGGGAAGCCCTCCAAAAAGGGGAGAATATCAGAAACTTAGTCCCGGATTCCGTTGCGGATTATATTGAAAAACATTCTTTATATCAGGAGCGAAAACATGAATCTTACACCTTATGAAAACTTAATTCGGCCGCTTTTATCAGATGGCCGGTTTTATCACAGCCAATGTGTCAGCAGGCGTGCAGGGGAACTCGCAAAACAGTATGGTGCTGATCAGGACAAAGCAGAGATTGCAGGAATCCTACATGATATTATGAAGGACATTCCGAAAGAAAAGCAGCGGGCGTTGATGAAAAAATATGGAATCGCCTTGACGTCGGTAGAAGAAAATGCACCAAAACTTTGGCATGCGATGTTGGGTCCCGCTTATCTTAAAAATGAGAAGATTATTTCGGATCCGGAGATTTTGGATGCCGTGCGGTATCATACAACAGGGCGTGTTGGTATGACACTTTTGGATCAGATCATTTTTGTTTCTGATTTTATTTCGGATGACCGTGATTATGAAGGAGTAGAACAGCTTAGAAAAACAGCGGAAAAAGATTTGGATGAAACACTTTTGGAGGGAATGGTTTTTACCATTCGAGAGCTTTCTGAGATGTGTGCACCGATTCATCCGGATACAATTGCGGCTTATAATGAGATTGTACTGAATCAAATGAAGAAAAACAAAAAGAAAGGCTGAAGAAGAATGGAGTCAAAAGAGTTGGCCCAAGAGGCTGTACGAATTCTGGATCGGAAGAAGGGAAAAGAAATTCGGATGATCGGAATTCGAGAGATTTCTTCTCTTGCGGATTATTTCGTTTTAGCAACCGGTACCAGCAGCACACAAGTAAAAGCATTAGCAGATGAAGTGGAAGTGCAGCTCAAAGAGAAGGGCGAATCGCCGGTTCGCACAGAAGGCTATCGCAGTCATTCCTGGATCCTGATTGATTACGGAAATGTTGTGGTTCATGTATTTACCGCAGAAGCGCGGCATTTTTATGATCTTGACCGACTGTGGCAGGATGGAACGGAAGAGGATCTTTCAGATCTTCTCAGTGAGGAATAAAATCAGTATAAAGTGATAGGGGCGAATCGAGAAATGAAATACGATCATAAAAGAATTGAGGAAAAGTGGCAGAAGGCATGGGAAAAATCCGATGCCTTTCATGCGGAAAATAATAGTGATAAAGAAAAGTTTTATGCGCTGATCGAATTCCCGTATCCTTCTGGACAGGGACTTCATGTTGGTCATCCGCGTTCTTATACTGCAATGGATATTATTGCGAGAAAGCGCCGTTTGCAGGGATATAATGTTCTTTATCCGATCGGCTGGGATGCTTTTGGACTTCCTACCGAGAATTTTGCAATTAAAAATCATATCCATCCCGCGGAAGTAACCAAGAAAAATGTTGCTCGTTTTAAGCAGCAGCTTAAAAATTTGGGAATTTCTTTTGACTGGGATCGGGAAATTAATACCACAGATCCGGAATATTATAAATGGACGCAGTGGATTTTCCTTCAGCTTTATAAACACGGTCTTGCCTATAAAAAAGAAATGAGCGTCAACTGGTGTACCGGCTGCAAATGCGTGCTTGCAAATGAAGAGGTTGTGGAAGGCGTCTGTGAACGCTGCCACAGCGAAGTCGTTCATAAGGTTAAGAGCCAGTGGATGCTTAAAATCACCGCTTATGCACAGCGCCTGATTGATGACCTCGATTTGGTAGATTATCCGGATCGAGTTAAGATTCAGCAGAAGAACTGGATTGGCCGTTCTACTGGCGCTGAAGTCGATTTTAAGACGACGGCCGGTGATCTGCTGACCGTTTATACCACTCGCCCGGATACCCTTTACGGCGCTACTTATATGGTTATTTCTCCGGAGCATCCTTACATTGAAAAATGGGCGGATAAGATTCAGAATATGGATGAAGTCAAAGCCTATCAGGCAGAAGCTTCTAAAAAAAGTGAGTTTGAACGTGCCGAAGTGCAGAAGGAAAAGACGGGAGTTCGACTTTCTGGTGTTTCAGCGGTTAATCCATTGACGCAAAAAGAAATTCCGATCTTTATTTCCGATTATGTCCTGATGACTTATGGCACCGGCGCTATCATGGCTGTGCCGGCACACGATACCCGTGATTGGGATTTTGCAAAGAAATTTGGACTACCGATCGTCGAAGTTGTAAAAGGCGGCGATGTGCAGAAAGAGGCATTTACCGATTGTGCTACCGGAGTAATGGTTAATTCCGGAATCTTGAACGGCCTTACCGTAGAAGAAGCCAAGGAAAAGATCAAGCAGTATATAGAAGAAAAAGGCTTTGGACGCAGCAAAGTTAACTATAAGCTGCGCGATTGGGTTTTCTCCCGTCAGCGTTATTGGGGCGAACCGATCCCGATGGTTTACTGCGAAAAATGTGGTTGGGTTCCTCTGCCGGAAAGTGAGCTGCCGCTGAGACTGCCGCAGGTCAAAAGTTATGAGCCCACGGATAACGGAGAGTCACCTCTTGCTCATATGGAGGATTGGGTCAATACTACCTGTCCTCATTGCGGTGGCCCCGCACGGAGAGAAACAGATACCATGCCGCAGTGGGCAGGGTCTTCCTGGTATTTCCTGCGTTATCTTGATCCGCACAATGATAAGGCGCTTGCAAGCAAAGAAGCTATGAAATACTGGATGCCGGTGGATTGGTATAACGGCGGCATGGAGCATACAACACTTCATTTGCTTTACAGCCGTTTTTGGCATAAATTTCTCTATGACATCGGTGTCGTGCCTTGTCCGGAACCGTATGCAAAGAGAACAAGCCATGGTATGATTTTGGGTGAAAACGGAGAAAAAATGAGTAAATCCCGCGGCAACGTGGTGAATCCGGACGATGTTGTTGACGAGTATGGTGCGGATACCATGCGGCTTTACGAGATGTTCATTGGAGATTTTGAAAAAGCAGCTCCATGGAGCACCAAGAGCATCAAAGGCTGCCGCCGTCTCGTTGAACGGTATTATGCACTGCTCGATGTGATGACACCGGAAGAAACAATTCGCCCCGAGATGGAAGTGCCTTTCAATAAAACGATTAAAAAGGTCAGTGAGGATATCGAAAATCTGAAGTTCAATACGGCAATCGCTGCCATGATGAGCTTGATGAATGAGATTAATGCTGCTGGCTCGATCACTCATAAAGAGCTTGAAATTTTCACTTTGCTTTTCAATCCTTTTGCGCCTCATGTGACAGAAGAAGTTTGGGAGCAGCTAAAGATAAATGATAAGATGGCGTATCAGCAGACATGGCCTTCTTATGATGAATCTAAATGCAAAGAAGATACGATCGAAATTGCGGTTCAAGTGAACGGAAAAGTTCGTGCACGTTTGAATGTTGCAGCGGATATTTCAAAAGAGGATGCTTTGGCAGCAGTGAAAGCAGAGCCGAAGATTGCAGAAGAGCTTTCTGGCAAAAAACTTTTGAAAGAGATCTATGTTCCGGGGAAACTTGTCAATTTGGTCGCTAGATAAATTTAAGGTTCGTTTTATTTGTTTAAAAAGATCCCATCGATTAAAGGCGAAATTCATTTTTCACTTTTTATTGATGGGATCTTTGTGATTGAAAAAGATAAAAAAGCAGCGCCGATTTTAATGGCGCTGCTTTTGATCCCTTGACAGAAAAGAGAGATTCCAAATGATTTATTCGAATTTTTCAGCTGCTTTTTTAGAAGTGATTTTTTTCGGTTTTGATGTTGTACTTTTTGCTTTAGGAGCGGTTTTCTTGGCTTTATTTTCTTTTTTAGGAGTGAAATCTTCCATCAGTTCCAGTTTCCATTCTTGGTTATCTCCATCTGTATTTTGCCAAAGCTGCAGATTAGCACCGGCAACAGAGGAAATACCAACGATATCCAGATATTTTTCGGCAGCAATAGACTTGATTTTATAAGTATCAGCCGTTTCAGTGGATTCGATTTTCCAAATCTGCGTGGAAGCGTTTGCTTCTTCCCATTGGTGGAGCCAGCAACCATTTTTAGTTCCGCCTTCAATCACATCGAAGAATTTATTGGTTGCCTTGTTGCGAAAGCGGCAGGTGGATTTTTGACCGGGAATAATCATCCACAGCTGACTGTCAGAATTGTTTTTATCATTGACTTCCAGCAGTATTCCGCTTTCCATTGCGGCGTCGCATACATCAATCGCTTTTCCGCTCTGTTTTGAAACAATTCGATAATACTTTGTCTGAGAGGCAAATCTTGCGGTTACATTTCTTTTTGTCATAGCGGATACGCTCCCTTTCTAAAAACTTCTCTGAATTTGGATTTATTATAGCATTCGATAAAATAATGTCAACTGATTCTCTCATAAAGCTATTGTCTGAAAGTTTTTGAAAAGAGAATCTTTTCTTTATGATTGCTTTTTAAAGATGATTCCGCTATCATAGAAATTGTGCAATTTTTAGTGGATTTTGAGAAGAGAAGAAAAAAATCTTGAAAACTTCCTGTGAGAAGCAGGCTGTTATCATGATGGCGGTATGTGCAGCACTTTGGAGTACTGCCGGAATTCTTATTAAATTAATTTCATGGCATTCGATGGTAATTTGTGGACTTCGCAGCTTGTTTTGATATATATGAAATATCAAAAGAATCCCATTTGTTTGACGAAGTATTCGATTTTGGACAGCTTTAGTTTGACACTTACTTTTATCTGTTTTGTAATTGCCGATAAGCTGACGACGGTTGCCAATGCGGTTATTCTGGAATTTGTTTTTCCAATCTTTATTTTGATTATGAATGCACTGGTTTTCCATCAGAAAATTTGCTATACAGATGCACTTGTCATAGGGATTTCCATGTGTGGAATCACGCTTTTCTTTTTTGATCAGATTGTCAGTGGAACTTTCTTGGAAATTTTCTAGGCGCTTTTTGTGGCTTTTGCAGTGACAAGTTGGTGTATTTTGCAGGATTGTACTTTAAAACGGGAACAACAGTCTTAAGACCGAATGGTTGATGATAAAACAGGCAGGAAAGGATTAAAGATATGAAAAAAAATTATCCGCAGGTTGCAGTCAGTAAAAAAGCGGAAGCTTTTCTTTTGATGGGACATCCATGGGTTTATGATACGGAAGTTACGCCTATAGGAGAAGTTGCAGAAAATGGAGGGCTTGTCACGATTCGTTCGCAGAAAGGAAGCTTCCTTGGGACAGGCTTTTATAATTCGCACAGCAAGATTCGGGTACGGGTGCTTTCCAGAAATGCAAATGATGAGATCAATGAAAAGTTCTTTGCTCGTCGTCTGCGCTATGCATGGGAATATCGAAAAAGTATTATGAAAGCGGAAGATTTAGATGCCTGCCGCATTATTTTCGGAGAGGCAGATCAGATGCCTGGCCTGACAGTCGATAAATTTCATGATATTTTAGTTACCCAGACATTATGCCTTGGAATAGAAAAATGGAAACCAGTTATTTTTGAGGCACTTTATCAGATACTAAAAGATGATGGAGTCGAAATTCGCGGGATTTTCGAACGTAATGATGTAGGAATTCGCGAGCTGGAAGGGATGGAACAGGGAAAAGGGTTTTATCCTTTACAGGGGGTGGAAATTCCATCTTCCTGTGAAGTCCCGATTGTGGAAAATGGGATTCGTTATTTTGTGGATTTTGAAAACGGACAGAAAACGGGTTTCTTTTTGGATCAGAAGTATAATCGACGCGCAGTTGCACAAATTGCAAAAAATAAGAGAGTGTTGGATTGTTTTACCCATACAGGTTCGTTTGGACTGAATGCGGTTAAGGGCGGGGCACAACATGTTCATGCAGTGGATATCAGCGATGATGCGATTAAAATGGCGCAAAGAAATGCAAAAGAAAATCACTTGGACTCTAAAATGAGCTTTGAAACGGCAAATGTTTTTGATTTGCTTTCCAGCCTTACACCAAAACAGTACGATTTTATTATTTTGGATCCGCCTGCATTTACAAAAAGCCGCAGGACGGTAGAACATGCAGCACACGGATATTTAGAGATCAATGAACGTGCAATGAAGTTGCTGCCTCGTGGAGGATATCTTGCAACCTGTTCCTGCTCTCATTTTATGACGGATGAACTGTTCCGAAAAATGCTGCGGGAGGCATCCTCAAAAGCTTGTGTTTCTCTGCGCCAGATTGAAGAAAGGCAGCAGGGACCGGATCATCCGATTCTGTGGAATGTCCCCGAAACAGACTACCTAAAATTCTATTTATTTCAGGTAGTCTAAACGAAAGGAGGAGCATACATGCCATTTGAAACCATGTGGCAGGATTTTCTTTTGTGGCTACAAGGAGCGTTGCCAAGACTGATCGGTGCACTTCTGATTTTTGCAATCGGCTGGAAACTCAGCGACTGGATGATTCAGATTGGAAAACGTATGCTGAATCGTACCGGTGTCGAGACCGGTTTTGTCACGTTTGTAGGTTCTTTACTGAAAATTTTGCTGAAAGTAATCGTTGTAATTGCTGTATTAGATCAGCTGAATGTCAATGTCAGTGCAATCGTGGCGGCAGTCGGCGCGGCCGGAGTAACTGCGGCATTGGCTTTAAAAGATAATCTCAGCAATGTTGCCTGTGGAGCGCAGATTATTTTGACAAAGCCTTTTAAAGTGGGAGATTATATCGCTATGGACAGTACCGAGGGGACTGTTATGCGAATCGAAATGATGTTTACTGTTCTGAAGACCTTTGATAATCGAGAAGTTGTGATTCCTAATTCCACTTTGACGGCGGCTGTAATTACGAACTATACCGCGATGGAAAATCGTATGCTTGATCTTACTTATGGAATTTCTTATCAAGATGATTTGCTGGCGGCGAAAGCAGTGCTGCAGAAATTGGCAGAAGAGAATCCAAAAATTTTGAAAGAGCCGGCTCCGATGGTAGTTGTACGAGAGCATGGAGCAAGTGCGGTGCATCTGCTTCTTCGTGTTTGGTGCAAAACTACCGATTATTGGTCGCTGTACTATGAAATGCAGGAACAAGTCAAATTGGCGTTTGATCGTGCGGGTCTTACCATCCCGTTTGATCAAGTTGATGTTCATCTGAAAGATGAGATAAAAGAGCATCATCCAGACAAATAGTTCTTGGCAAATCACACAAATGTTTACTAAATATAATAGCTAAATTCACAAAAATTGAGCAGGTATACAAAATGACTGAAAGTCATCTGAAAAAGATTGACTTTCAGTCATTTTTTGCATATACTAAAACACGGTAAATGACCAACGGTCATTTTTAGAAAGGAGGGATTAGGTTGCAAAGCAAAATTGAAGATAAAAAGAAGCAAAAGAAAAATAATTTGGAAAGAGCGGCTTATGAACTTTTTGCAGAAAAAGGAATTTCCGGGATTTCGGTAGATCAGATTGTAAAACGGGCCAAAGTGGCAAAGGGAACGTTTTATCTTTATTTTCACGATAAAACGGAATTGCTTAATAAGGTAATCATTCTTTACAGCACTGAAATTATTCATTCTGCAATGGTTCGCGCACAGCAGCAAAATATAGAAAGCTGCGTAGAACGGATCATTTTTTTGGTGGATGATATTATTGAGCGATTTAAAAGGGATCCGGAAATTTTAAAGATTATTAATAAAAATCTTTCAGAAGGACTTTTGAATCCAACTCTGCTTTCTGCGCAGGTAAAAGAAAATCAGACGATGGAAGAATTGCTGGCGTCTTATACAGCAAATATGAAAAAGGAAAAATTCAGCGCACAAGAATCTTTCCAGCTGCTTTATATGATTATTGAATTAGTGGCTCAAGTCAGTTATCATGCGATTTTGCGTAGGCAGCCCACCGACATTGATCATCTAAAACCGATTCTTTATGAATCGATTCGAAAAATACTTCACAGATAGATAAAAGGAGGAATGAAAATGCAGCGATTTGCAAAATGGATTGTGCATCACCGGAGAGCCATTGTAATTCTTGCAGTTTTGCTACTGATTCCATCAGTTATTGGGTACAGCAAGACTTTTGTAAATTATGATATTTTGTCTTATCTTCCAGAGAATCTGGATTCTATGATTGGCCAGAAATATTTGGATAAAGATTTTAATATGGGAAGTTCCGCGATGTTGGTAGTTGATAATATGGAGGATAAAGATGTTGTCAACTTGAAAAATCAAATTAAAGAAGTTCCCGGAGTTCATAAAGTGATTTGGGCAGATGATATTAAGGATACTTCAATCCCGAACGATGTTCTGCCGGATGATTTTAAAAAGATTTTTTATAGCGATACCGGAACAATGATGATCATTTCGTTTGAAGACAGCGCCGCGTCGCCAAGCACTTTTCAGGCGATTGCACAGATTCGCTCTATTTCGAATAAAAATTGCTTTTTAGCTGGAATGACGGCAATCGTCAAAGATACAAAAGATATTGTTGAAACGGAAATGCCCAAATATGTTTTGGTTGCAGTTTTGCTCAGTATGGCAGTCCTTTTCCTCTCTTTGGAGAGCACAGTTGTACCATTAATTTTTATGTTGGGTATCGTTTTCCCGATCATTTATAATTTTGGCAGTAACGTTTTTCTTGGCCAGGTTTCTTATATCACCCAAGCGTTGGCAGCAGTTCTCCAATTAGGGGTAACGATGGACTTTTCTATTTTTCTTCTGCATCGCTATAACGAAGAGTGTACAAAACAGTCTGATCGAGAAGATGCGATGGCTACAGCGATTGTTGCAACCTTCAATTCTATTACAGGCAGTAGCCTGACAACGATTGCAGGTTTCCTTGCGCTTTGTACCATGAGCCTTAAATTGGGAACCGACATTGGTATCGTGATGGCAAAAGGTGTGCTTCTAGGTGTGGTCAGTACGCTTACCGTTCTGCCGTCGCTTTTGATGACATTTGATCGTGCCATCGGTAAATATAGACACCGTGTACTGATTCATGAGACAAAGAAAATTCCGCAGTTTATTGTAAAGCATCATAAAGGAATTTTGGTCGTCTTTGTTTTACTGCTAATTCCATTTTCAGTAGCACAGGGAAAAGTCAGCCAGTATTATGCGCTGGATCAGACCCTGCCGCAGGATCTGAATTCGATCGTCAGCACCAATAAGCTCAAAAAAGATTTTAAGATGGATACCACTCATTTTGTATTAGTCAGCGATCAGCTGGATGATTATAAAATTAAGGATTTGACCGAGAAACTACAGAATGTCGATGGCGTTAATGAGGCACTTTCCTATGAAAAATATGTAGGCGGTGGAATTCCCACAGCGTTTGAACCAGCAGCTATTCGGGAGACATTCAATCAAGGCGGCCATAAAATGATTTTGGTTAACAGTCTTTATAAAGCGGGCAGTGACCAATGCAATGCGCAGCTCGATGAGATGAAGAAAATTGCGAAGTCTTATGACGCGGATGCTGTGATCGCGGGTGAAGGCGCTATGACAAAAGATCTGGTTCAGGTTGCTGATATTGACTTTAAAAATGTCAGTGTCGTTTCAATCCTTGCAGTGTTCGTCATTATTTTGATTTCGTTTAAATCGATTTCAGTTCCAGTCCTTTTGGTTGCAGCAATCGAATTTGCAATCACCGTAAATATGGGCATTCCGTATTTTACCGGAACGGTCATTCCGTTTATTGCGAGTATCGTGATCGGGACTATTCAGTTGGGAGCAACCATTGATTATGCAATCCTAATGACAAACCGATTCCGTGAAGAGCTCAATAATGGCAATATGCCGGAACAGGCTATGCTGACAGCAGTTACAAAATGTTCTACTTCTATTTTGACGAGCGGCCTAACCTTCTTCTCAGCAACTTTGGGCGTGGTACTTGTTTCTAGAGTGGATCTAATTAAGAGCCTCTGCTCTATGCTGGCTCGGGGCGCGTTGATCAGTATGGTAACGATTATATTTGTTTTGCCGGCTATTTTGCTTTTGTTTAATAAAGTGATTAAAAAGACCAGTTATCACTGGATTCAGAATAAGACTAATTCAAAGGAGATTGAGACAGCATGAAAAAACAAGTGATGATGAAACTGATCTGTATTGCATTGTGTGCTTCTCTGGTGACGACAACCGCTTTTGCGGCAGAGGGAACAACGGCAAACGACAGTTCCAAAAATTATAAACGTCAAGAAACGGTTTATCTAATTACCGATCCTAATGGCAATATTCAGAATGAGACAGTTAGTGCATGGATTCACAATGATAATGGAATTGGAAATTATTCCGAATCCACGAATCTAACAGATGTTAAAAATGTAAAGGGAGAAGATTCTCCTACTTTAGACGGGAAAGAACTGGAATGGAAGAATATCTCCGGAGACGACCTTTACTATCAAGGAGAGAGCAGTGCACAAGCTCCCGTCACCATGAAAGTGGATTATAAATTGGACGGACAGGAAATTAGTGCAGATCAGCTTGCAGGCAAATCCGGAAAGCTGGAAATGACCGTCTCTTTCCAAAATCATGAGAAGGCAACAAAATCGGTCGGAGGAGAATCCAGAACCATTTATACGCCGTTTTTGGCGGCAGCTCTCTGCAGCTTTTCTACCGACCATTTTCAGAATGTAAAATGTTCGGAAGGCGGTGCAGTTGTTTCAGAAGGAAACAATCAAATCGTCACCATGATTTCTTTGCCGGGCATGAAGGAAACTTTAGGCTCATCTGTCAGTACGCTGGAGAGTCTAAGCAAGATTAATTTGGAAGATAGCTTTACGATTACTGCTGATGCCACAAATTTGGAAATGAACTCAATTATGGGTGCAGCGCTTCCTGCTGGTTCCCAAAGCAGTAACGGCAGTTTTTCTTTTGATGTGGGTCAGGTCGATTCTTTAGTCGATCAAATGGAAAGTGCTTCCGGTCAGCTGAGTGAAGGCTCTGAAGCTTTGGCAAGTGCTCTTTCTACCTATAATAATAAAATGCTGGAATTGCAGAGCGCAGTAGAAGCGCTGAATAACGGAATCAATTCTTTAAATAGTGGGAGTACAGAGCTTGCAGGCGGTACCCAGCAGCTTTCTTCCGGTAGCGACCAGTTGGCTTCCGGAACAGAAGCCCTTTCGACCGGTGCAAAACAAGTGAAAGACGGCAGCAGTGCCTTTGCACAGGGTATTACACAATTAGACGGCAGCGTAAAGAAGCTTTCTGCTGGTAGTAATCAGGCAAAAGACGGAGCAGCTGCATTGCAGGCCGGATTAGGGGAATTTACAACAGCTTTGCAGCAGGTAACCGGCTCTTTGGTGGATTCTTCTATGAAGCAGATCAGTGCCGATATGAGCGATTCTAATAAGCCGTTTGTCAAAAGCCTTGCAAAGGCTGGAAGTGATACAAAAGATATTGGTGCCACTCTACAGACGCAGAATGCGAATTTGATTAAAAATCTTCAAGGGATTGCGGCTACTACAAAAGATGCAACTACAAAAGCACAGATCAATGCAATGATTGCTGGTATCCAGAATAACACAACGATTGGTACAAAGCTAACGGGGCTTGGCAACGATATTCAGGCGATCGGCCAAGGTGCGAATAGTACGCTTACTGGTTCTGCCCAAACGATTAAGAGCAATTTTGCAGGGCAGGAAAAGAAATTGAATGAATCTGCTCAACAGCTCAATGACGGTGCAAAGTCAGTTGCTGATGGAACAAAACAGATTTCTGATAATCTGGGCCTGGTTTCTGGCGGAGCTGATACTTTAATGCAGAAAGCAAACGAGCTGGCTGCGGGTGCCAAACAAGTTTCTGATGGGGCAGAGAGTGCTAAAAATGGAGCAGAATCCCTTAAGAGTGGCTCTGCACGGGTCAATGCAGGTGCTTCGGCACTGCAGACCGGTGCAACAGAACTGCAAAGTGGAGGAATTCAGCTGCAAAATGGCATTGGACAGTTAACAGAGGCTGCCGGTACCTTGGCAGAAAAGAGCGGAGAGCTTTCGACCGGAACCAATCAGTTTAAGACGGATGGCATCGATCTTGTTGCCAACAAGGTGGTTTCCAGCAAAGCAGATGCAGAGAAATTACTTGATCTGAAAGATGCAATTCTTGATCAGGCAAAGAGTTATAAAACTTTCTCCGGTGTTTCTGATGGCTGCAGCAACCATGTCAGCTTTATCATGAAAACCAATGAAATTAAAAAAGATGATTCTGACGAAAAGCTTGATGAAGATGCATCAGTAAATGATGGAATCAAGACAAAGACCGACCAGTCTTTTTGGGCACGCATGAAGAGTCTCTTCTGATTTTTAAAATGACTCAAACCAAATAAAATTAAAAGGCGCTTTGTATAAACAATTTTTGCTTATACAAAGCGCCTTTTGGCTTATCAAAAATTCTTAAATGTTTTGTCCATAAATTCCCTGAACGATGACTTCTCCGGTACTGATCGGAATTTCTGTCCCGTCTTCATCACTGCGTACCATCAATTCTCCACTGGGAGCAATCGCAAAAGCAGTTCCCGTATAAGACTTTAAACCACGCGTATAACGAACTTTTTTATGGAGTGAGACACATAGGTCACTGTATTCTTTAAGGGGAAATTCTTTCTTTATAAATAGTTTATCAAGT